>CAYZWO010000072.1:0-21150 GCA_964482215.1 uncultured bacterium | reverse complement strand
CTGATTCTTGCCCATCTAGTAGCCCTAACAAGAGCCTCTTAGCAGCTCCCCCGATAGTTTCCCCATCATTCATTCTCTCTTCAAGTAATTGTTCATATTTTCGGGGTAGGTAGATATTGATATTTGGCATAAGTGACCTCACATACAAGTCACTTACACTATAGCACCTTACAAGTTAAATCACTTTTACAATGTCACATACAAAATACTTGTGAAATCACTTGCACATAAAAGTCACTTGGTATATGATAGTCACATACAAGTTAAATCACTTGTAACTGCACTTTGAAAACTCAATAGGAGAAACACCATGAACAGCAAGCCCATTGATGCTAACGGTCAGGTTATCGAGCCTTACACCCTTAAGGAACTTGAAACCATGTACGGAAAAATGGGGGCGTTAGTCGTCTGGCAAATGCGCCAACAAGATTGGACAAAACCAGTACGCTAAACCCCACATAAAAACAACTAAGGGGGGTCAATTCCCCCCATATTCATTATCTCAATATGTCACACCTAACCGCTAACGATATCCGAAGCATTGGTCAAATCATTGACGCAGCGATCATGTTCCTTAACATGACAGGCCAGCGAGAACCCGCCTTAATGCTAGTGCTAGAAGGAATCCGCTTTTTCCTTCCGACCATAGCAGGATTGGTTGAAATTTCCGACCTAGAAAATTGCTCGAAACGGTATTACGAGGAAGGCAAATTAACCCTAGTCGAATACCAAAAAATCCAACAACTATTACCACCTAGCCGCTAAACAAAAAGGGGGGTGAAATTCCCCCCACAAAACACTATAGTCACTTAGGATTTTATCACCATGTATGACAGACAATATATTGCTAAATATCGCGTTTGGCTAAAACGTAACTTAAGACAAAAAGGCTGTAATGTAACGCCTCAAGCCGCTACAGTTCACCTTGAAATGCTGGCTGTCACCTTTGGAATTATTTGTATTATTCCTGACTCAAAAATGCTTCCATATCCTTTTTGCTAACCATCATTGGGGGTGAAAATCCCCCTTAAAAATTATGATTGTCGTACTCGCAACCATTCAACCAGAAATAGCCAAACTAGAAGCCCTTTGTATCAAGAAAACATTGAAAAGAAAGGGCTATGTCAATATCAAAGTTCAAGTTAGCTCAATCTTTAGACCCAACAGAGACAACTCAATATATAAAATTTGGCTTGTCAAAGTTCCCCCAGAAGTTTGCTTACTGTTGGGATGGTCGCCTAATAATGAATTGAATAAATTATTAGGCATTCCAGAAGATAAACAAATTTCGCTCTTAGATGTCGCTGAACAGCAAAAAGCTTACTTTAATTAGTGCCTTTAGGGGTTCACTACCCCTTTTTAATCATGAACTCTGAAGCCCAAGACATTCAACAATCCTTAGATAAATTCGTTAAATTAGTTGAGGAAATGCGACAATCCCAAAAAGACTTTTATCGTAACCGTAGCCAACAAAATTTAAGGAAAGCTAAAAGCTTAGAAAAACAAGTTGATTTAAGCATTGAAGCACTCAATGAACTTTTTGCAGATACCCAACAATTAACCCTACTGGATTATTAATTATGAAATGTCCATCTTGCCAATCGATAAACACTTATATTAATGAATCACGCATTATTGAAAATGGGCAAAGTGTTCGTCGTAGAAGAGAATGTTCCGATTGTAAGTATCGTTTTACTACCTATGAACGTCAAGAGTTTTTTCTTACTACCACGACGAAGACGATAATTGAAAAAAAACTTGGCAAAAAAAGAGCGTCAGAGCAATAAAATTGACATACAAGAGGGAAAGACCATGACAGATAACGATAATCAACGCTTAGACCGAATCGAAACCACCCTAGATACCCAAGGGAACCGACTAGACCGAATGGAAACCAGTCTGGAAAACCAAGGGAACCGACTAGACCGAATTGAGCAAGACTTAGGCGGTATCAAAGAAACCTTAACCAGCTTAGTGACCGAAATCAAAATCTATGACAGCAAACTAGACGCTTATCAAAAAGCCTCACAGCAAATCGTTAACATCGCCTTTGGTTTACTGGCCACCTCAGCCCTAGCCATTATCATTCCCGCAGTCTTAAGCCGATAAAAAAGCTATCACTCAACCATTCCAGCCCGTCAGCAATGGCGGGTTTATTTTTTTAGGCGAACATTCCGCAGTATGCAACCTGTGTAACTCTTATCTCATAAAGCTTTTTCCAGCGAACATCCTCATTTTGGCAACCTGTTAAATTTTCGGTCTGGGGCGATCAGGGTGACTCATCACCCGATCATAATTTGCCTTGTAAGTTCCCAACGTTATCCAGTGCTGATAGATGGCCTCATGAACATCAACCCGATGCCCCATAGACCGCGCCGCCGTCTCAATCGGTAAACCACAGTCAAAAGCCCTTCGAGAGTAAGAATGTCTAATATCATTCCCGTCAAATTCAATCCCAAAACGGTTATAAGCGACTGTTACCCGATTTCCCAATGCCTGATTATCCCCATTACAATTCGGTAACTCAACCGAATCATCCTGAAACCAAGCCTCTACCCACTCAGGAAACAACGGGAAAATAAACCGCTCTAACTTAGTTTTCCCCCGATGACAGAACACAATCGGATTCTGTGGGAACTCCGATAAATCAAGCTTAAAAATTTCATAATTTCTTAAACCATAAATCACTTGCAAGCCAAAAGCATTACGCCACAAAGGATTAGAGATTTTATGGAACCACATAGCAAGTGACTCATCACTTGGTAAATGTCTGGGGTTAACAGGATGGAACGCCGAATAAGAACCCCTTAACCGTCTCAGGTCATGGTCAACCCCTGCGAAGTCTGCCAACATGGCCATAGCATCAACGCACCGGTTACGAGTCCGAGAATCAAAGTCAGTCCCCTCAATAATCCGTCTCAAGACTTCCAGATTAAAAGGCTTATCCCAATTGGGTATCTTTTTATAAACCTTGGCAACATATTCCTTATTCCATGCGTCCAGCTTGCCCCCAGTCGCTAAATAATCGCGTTCCAAACCAGCGATCATATCTCCAAAGGTTTCAGGCTTAGGCTGAGAAAGAAAGCGATTCCAATCGAATCTACCCTGATTTAATAAACCCCGAATCTCAAGAGCCAAATCATAAGCATCATTCAAACCCTTGGGATTAGCCGCGATTCTTAAAGATATGCGCTGCTGTGAATCATGCTCTATCCCACTATTCGGCTTAGGCGGCAACGTACCCCGTAAAGATAACCAGCCCCCCCGTTCCTCTAAGGTTAGGTGAGCATTTGCTACTTTTAATTTTTGGTTAATGGCTTTGATAGGATCTTCTTTTTTTCGCGGCATTCTATTTAGTATTTCTGTATTACAGAAAACATGGACTAAATATGAACTAAAAAAGAGCATTAGATTTACTGCAATTTCCTTAAATAAACCGCAATAAACCTAAATTTACATTTAGTTACAATCCTGAAACCCTGACATAAAACGGGTTTCTAGACATAGATTGCCATTAAAAATAATGGCTCAGACGGGATTTGAACCTGTGACCTTGGGCTTATGAGTCCCCTGCTCTAACCACTGAGCTACTGAGCCTTACGTTTTGCACGTTTTATATATTAACACTAAATCAAGATTTTTTTAATTATGCCTCAACTTTTTTTGAACTTTATTAAAAAAAGGAAGCCAGTTGACTTCCCTGTTGACTTCCCTTTCGATCCTTGAATTAATTAATTAAAAATTAGGAACGATTGCTAGGTAAAAAAGCAATTGGGTTAACTGCTGTTGAGCCATTAGGACGAATTTCAAAGTGGAGGTGAGGGCCAGTACTTCGTCCAGTACTACCCATCTCAGAAATCTGTTGACCTTGAGTAACCAATTGACCAGTACGCACTAAAATACGGCTGTTATGGGCATAAAGCGTAACGGAACCATCGGCATGACGAATTTTAACTAAATTGCCATAGCCACCTGAATTCCAGCCAGCATTAATAACTTCACCGGATGCGGCCGCCATAATGGGAGTACCAATTGGCCCAGCAATATCAATGCCTCTATGCATTCTTCCCCAACGACGACCATAACCAGATGTAAGTACACCTCTAGCGGGCCAAATAAAACCTTCAGTAAATGTATTGGGAGAGCTAGGATTTACTTCCTGTCCAACAGGTGTATTAAAGTTATCGTTGTACTCCTCGACATCAATCGGTGCCGCACCAATAATTTGAGATTGGTTGACACTAGCAGAAGGACGATACTGCTGTTGTAACTGAGACAGGGAAGTTTGAGGCGGGTTATAGGATCTAGTTAGGGCACGATTAGAAACCGTATTATTGGAAGTTGTTTTTGGGTTCCATTCAGGGTTAACTTCCTCGTTTTCTAAAAGCTCTTGATTATTAGTCACTTGAGCAACTCTTTGGACAGAGACGTTTAAAGGACGAGAAGGGCTACGATAACTTTGTTGCAAATTAGCAATATCGTTTTTTAACTGAGTCGTATAGGTAGATGTCGGCGCATCGACAGCAATCGGGATGGTTTTTGCTGGCTGTTCCGCTAAAGCAGTCGAAATTTTAGGAGCAGCTAAAGCAACAGGAGCCGGTAATACTGTAGGATTACTACTGCTAACGTTAGACTGAAACGCAAACGTTTGTTTAACCGCGTTGTTTTGGGGGCGCGATGGAATTACGAGGTTCTGGTTAACCTGAATGAGATTGGGATCGCTTAATTGATTCGCTCTGATAATGTCTGCACTAGAGAGATTATATTGCTGAGCGATGCTGTTAATCGTATCTCCGGGTTGGATGGTGTAGACAGCTGATTCATCGGCTTTGCCAATACCAGAAGTAGAGGCTTGATTCGTGGAAGTAGATCGAATCAGGGCTGGCTCTTTAGAAAAAGGGGAAGATGAACTATTTTTGGGTTGGGAATAGTTAGGTAAAGCCGCAGTTTCTGGTGTAGGAACTGGAATAGCAACGGCCCCATCAAAATTACTAGGACTCTGAGGCGAGTTTGGATTTGTGCCAATAGCTTCTAATTTAGAAACGGCTAGGGATTGGCTAGAAGGCTCATTTTCTTGTTTTTTAGGTAAGGGAATTAACGCTGGATTCTTTGAAATGGGAATGGGTCTTTTTAACTCATGACCTGACGTTGAAGTCGATTTAGGTAACGCTTGAGTCTCAGGAGTCGGGACAACGATAGGAATAGGAGCATCAAAGGTTCCTGCTGCAACCGCCACGGGCTGACTGCGAGAAGAATCGGGGTTAGTAGTATTGTTCGTTACGGTCGGTAAAACGAAATTATTATCTTGAGGAGGAATAACCTGTAACGGTTGACTGACATCCGCCACATCCGTTACCGTATTTGCTTCAGGAATTGCATCCGTCATGGAAGCGGAAACGTTTCTACTGGCGGTTTTAATCGTGTTACGACCAATCGATTTAACTTGCTGAGCTTGAGAATGAGGACGAACTGGAACTAAAGATGAATTAAGCTGACTAGCCTCTTTAACCGTAGCAGCCGCCAACGTTGATTGAGAAGAAGGCGTAGCAACCTGGCTATTAATGGCAGGAATTTGAAGGATAGGCGGATTGTTTAAAGTCTGTTCAGATACCGTGGGTTTTGTATCGGCGATCGCGGAGGATTGAGAAGAAAAATCTTTTTTCGCTTTTAGCGATGAGTCATTGTTTTGTGGCTCATATCGGAGAGTCGGAGCCTGTAATTGAGATTGAGTAGGATTATTTGCGGTTGATTCTGGTGTAGCAGCGTTTGTATTAGCGTCTGAATGCTCTAAGCTCTTAGCTAAATCCGCAAGAACCGATTGGGGACTTCCCGTTGTTGCAGTTGCCTGATGGGAAAACACCATGCCTGTCGCGCTCATAGCAATGGATAATCCAACCAACTTAGCCGAACGGCAAACTCGACGATATCCCTCACTTTGGGTCAGTGAGCTTTCCGAAACTTTAACCAACAGCTTCAATGATGCTTCAGCCGAGTCGGTTAAGCATGAGGGAATTTGTGTGACCTTCTGCATGAATACGTCTTTCAAGAAGAACCTCCTAGTGTGTGAACGAGCGTTGAGAACGCTTAATTGCTGTTGAGGACAGCAGAGAAGTTACTGAGAACTTTGTCTATATGAATCACTCTCTCAACCTAGTAATTAACAAATTGGCTTTGCTATGCAAGATTAACCTGCTTTACAGATTTCGACAAGGGTAATTCACTGCCCCTAGTGCTAAGGACTACTTGACCCAACACGCTGGGCTAAGCTTGAGCAGTTGACGTAAGTTTCCTCATAATGTTTCTTTTCTAAGTCGCTTTCTAGCTGAATTGCAGAACATTTTGAAAAGATTAGCACAGGCGATTTCAGGAAAACAACGACGGGATCAACGATGAGAGAAATCTATCGAATTTGTCCGGCTCATTTAAGATTAAATGATAGGAATTTCTTATGAATCTTTAGTCTTACCGCCCAAGATTTCAGTAATTTTACGGAAGTTCCCTTTTGAGTCAGTAAGCAAACTTTACAGAAAATGAAGGGTTTCAATATGTAAGAAACAGAATCATCCTGAGCCTACAGTCAGTTATTCCTCAACTAATGTAAGTACGACTTGACTTAGCAGGGGAAATCTTGAAAAACAGGCATAGGTAATCTTACTTTCCTCCTCTTGTTAAGCAGTACAGAGAACAATCGTTAAATCCCTCAGAATGAATAGATTAAGTATTATTGCTTGCTTCGCGTGGCTTAGACTTATTTAACCACTAAGTGATTCTGATTTAGGCTCGATTTAAAGCAATATCTGCGGAAAATAATTCAATTGTCGATAGGCTTCAAACAGGCCAATTCCTACACTAACAGAGAGGTTTAAGCTCCTGATCTTTGTCTGAGGCATGGGAATATACACTAAGTCTGTACATTGGGCGTAAAACTCTGGGGGAAAGCCATCGGTTTCGCTCCCAAAAACTAGCCAATCTTGTTCCTTGAAGTGATATGATAGATAGTTTTGGGTTCCTCTAACACTAAAGCCGACTAAGCGACCGCCTTGTTCCCTATGATAATCCTGAAAAGCTTCTAGATTAAGGTGATAGTGCAGTTTGACATGTGGCCAATAGTCCAGTCCCGCCCGCTTTAAATAGCGATCGCTGAGTTCAAACCCTAGCGGCCCCACCAGATGTAGTTCAGTTTCCAAAGCGGCACAGGTTCGAGCAATATTACCAGTATTGGGGGGAATTTGGGGATGAACTAGGACAACCTTAACCATTGAGTATAATTACTCCCTATCAGATTACTAAAGCTTTACTTATGGTAATTTAGCAAATGGCCCATAAATTGATAGTTTTTTTTAATCAATTATTTGACTCATCGGACTGATTAATTTTTATAAACCCTAAATGGTATAAGCCGATACTTTTTGTCCCGTTAAACCAATACGCCAGGTTGACAGAGACTGTCTTCTAAAGTTTTTTCTTGTTCTTCAGTTGTTTGAATCGCCTGTTGAATAATGGTTGGCAAAGAAAGCCCCTGTTCAGCTTGTTCGAGCCACTGTTGAGCCAGATTTCCTTGACGCAAAATTTGTTTGAGGGGAGAAAGAAAGCAGCTAAAGCCTTTATTCTTCGCTACGGGGTAAACCGTTTCATAGAGTTCCTCAATCCATTCCCTAGCTAAGAGTTGCCGACCATCCTGCCAATGGCACAGCGTTGCATCTAAGCTCTGTAGAGCCGCAGCTATTTCGTTAGCATCGCTAATTTCAGTCAATTCGTCAGGAGAAAAAATACTTTGACGAAGCGGATCAATGTCTGGATTGGCCAACATTTGGGTAATACGAGCCTCTAAGAAGGCAATAATCGCTAATAAGGATAAAGGATTGGTCACTAAATCACAAATTCGTAACTCTAAACGGTTGAGATTATAGGGTCGGTTGTCGCCATTGGGTCTAACGCATGACCACAGGTGACGGACATTTTGCATGGTTCCTAAGACTAATTGCTCTTCTGTCCATTGAACAAAGTGGGCATGGCTACGGAATAGGGGCACATGGGCAGGGGTTTTGGGAAAAACTTGCCAACGTGTCGAGTGGGAGCCTGTAATTTGACCGTTAAAGAAAGGAGAAGAGGCACTGAGGGCTAAAAATAAGGGAGCTTCTAGCCGTATCAGGCGACAAGCTTGTAATAACAAATCGGGATCGCTAATGCCAATATTGAGGTGAACACTGGCAGTTACCACTTTTGTCCCATAGGTTTGCTCGATATAGCTATGGTAAGGATTTTGAGGATCGGAGCGATAGAAGCGATCGCCGCCGCCTAACGGTAAACAACTCCCAGGAATTAACGTATAGTTACCCATTCGCCGTAAATATTTGCGTAACTGCTGTCTGGGACGAACTAGGGCACAAAGTAAACGGTCATAACTTGTCAAAGGTGCAGTGGTGTATTCCACATTGCGGCTATCAGGTTCTCGCACAAAGCCATCGAGATCCCGCACAATGCGATCCGATAACCCCACAACTTCACCATCGGGAGTTCCTGTATAAATTTCGACTTCTACGCCTTTGGTTAACAGCACACTGCATCCTCATTGAAGCAACCTTATGATTTTATTATCGTTGATTCGGTTAAGGTTTAAGTGCTTCCTGCTTGAGTGCCAAAAAACGCATTATTTAGCAATATTTCAGGAAATACAGCAAAATAAGAGCTTAAACGTCTAAAAGCTAATTTTTTGAGCTATATTGATTGCTCTCTTCATTTAGCATCTTTAAGTAATTATTAGAAATTGTTTGCGTATTAGGATGCTCTTGCCCAAAAATCTGAGTAGCGATCGCGATCGCTCTTTGATAAAGAGAAGCTGCTTCAGAGTATTTTTTTTGAAAATGATAAAGCCTTGCTAAGTTATTAAAACTTTGGGCAACATCAGAATGATTCTCTCCTAAATTTTTCTTTCGTATAATGAGTGAGCGTAGGTATAGAGATTCAGCTTTTTCGTATTTTTTTTGATAGTGGTAAAGAATTGCTAAATTATTAAGAATAGTAGCAACATGAGGATGATTTTCTCCTAATTGCTTTTCAACAATAGCTAATGAGCGCACATAGAGAGCTTCCGCTTCTACATATTTGCCTTGAGTCTGATAGAGGCTTGCTAAATTGTTGAGATTGCTAGCAAGATCAAGATGCTCTTCTCCTAATTGCTCTTCAACAATAGCTAATGAGCGTAGGTAGAGAGTTTCCGCTTTTCCATATTTACTCTGAGATTGATAAAGATCTGCCAGATTATTGAGGCTAGTAGCAACATAAGGATGTTCTTTCCCTAATTGTTCTTCAATAATCGCTAATGATCGTAGATAGAGAGCTTCCGCTTCTTCATATTTGCCTTGAGCTTTATAAAGATATGCAAGATTATTAAGATTAGCCGCAACAGGATAATATCTTTTTTCTATTTGTTTCTCTTGAATAGCAATTGAGCTTAGTAAGAGAGGCTTCGCTTTTTCATATTGCCCTTGTAATTCATAAAAATAAGCTAAGTTGTGTAAACTTACTGCTAAATCAACTTCTAGGTTTAAAGAGGATTGTAATTCAATCGCTTTTTGTAAAGCAGATATTGCTACTTTTAGATCTGCTTGATAATCAGTTGATTGACCACTATCTAATTTTTGTTTATAAGCAAGCCCTAAACTACTGTACAGTGTTGCCAAATTTTGATCAGGATTTCCTTGCTTTTGCTCAATTAATGCTTGTAAATCTTCAATTTTTAATGTTTCAATATTTTGCTGTTCAATATCTGCAAAGCTTAATTCTTTACCCTGTGTAAAGTTAGTAATTTTAATTTTATCACCACTAGTAATATTTCCTTGAAAACTTGGTTCAGGAGTAAAGAAGAAAACACCTCGCCGCCAACTATAAAAATCATTAGCTTTTTCAGCAATTTGATCATGAATAAAATTTGTTAACCATAACACCACTGGGAAAGGAAATTCTCGTAAGCCTTCTCTGGTATATTGTAAATAACCACAAAAAATTTCTAACTGGGAACGCTTTTCACCCAATTTTAAAGGTAATAAATCTGTTGTCCCTAGAACTGTTACTACTGATTTTTCTTGATGTTGTAAATAACTTTCTGAGTGATAGAGATTGGCTAAAGCTTGATATATGCTTGGGTCTTCAGAATTTAGTTGAACACGATAGGAACGAATTCCCATTGTTTGAAGAAATTGCTCATAATTATTAATCAAAAATTCTCGATATTTATTATCATCACAAATTGCCAAAAGTAAATTTAAATCTCCCTGACCTGCTTCAATCGCAATTAAAAGATCTTGAAAACTATCTTGATTCGCTGCGGATAAGTTTATTGAATCAACTGTTTGCATGATTTTTCTCCCACTCCTGCACTAAATCAACAAGAATGGGATGAACATCGTACCATTCTCGATAATTGCGATATTCAATAATGCCTAATAACTTTAACAGCACCAAAAAGTCAGGATCTTCCGAATCATCAGGGGCATAGGTTTGATAAACTTGCTGTAAAATTTCATAACGTTTTTTACCCAATGGCCTTGCCATTTGAATTCGTAAATTATTAACGGCAATTTCTAAAACATCTAAATCAATTTTGATTATTTTTTCGGGTTCCTGCAATAAAATTCGTAAACAGATACGACAACATTCATTGGCAATACGAATTAGCTCCCGTAATACACCACCACTATACAAAATCGCTTTTTCTATTGCTTCTTCATCAATTAATTCACTTTCACTGTCGGGATTGTTTAAATAGGATTCTCGGTCTAAGCGTAATCGTAAAATTTCCCTAAATGTTTTAATCGCTTTGTCTTCAGGCGTTGGATCTGGCTTGCGAGTTTCACCTTTAGCATAAAGTTTCATGACTCGCATAGAAACAATTTGATCACTCGTTTCACTCTGTAAAGTCGGTAAAACTTCACCATCCCGTAATGCCCAAATGGGTAAGGTATAAATTACGCAGAAATTTGGTAAAAATAAAGACTTAATATTGCCATGAAAAGTCTCTAAAATAATATTGCGATCAAGTTTATCAATATCATCAATAATCACTAAAATTTTCTTGTCAGTAACGGTATTAATGATTGCAGCAATTTCATTAATTTTAGCAACTAATTCCGAAACTTTAGGCGCATATTCCTGTTTGATTTCATGCCGAAAACCCGCATCAACTTTTAGCTTTAAAATTAGCCATTCTAATAAATTTGCACCAACACCTGCTTCTGCTTTAAATTCAGCCGTTTGTGTCGTAACTTTTTTAGCAAACCAACTAATCAAATCTGTTTTGATACTACCTGGAAAATCTAAGTTTTCTTTATCAGCTTTTTCTAATAACTTTAATCCAATCGCAAATAGAATATTAATATAATTAACATCAGAGTTTTCAATCGCTTCTGCCAAAGAAAAGAAAGTGACAAAAAAGTTGTCTCGGCACTCGTTATGGGCTAATCTTGCCAATAAGGTAGATTTACCGCAACCTGTGTGTCCTGACAAAATAATTTTGCTATTGTTGGGCCCGTCTTCAATGCGTTGACGTAGATCAAGTAAAGTCTCTGTGTCGTAAATAACCCCAAATTTTTCTAATTCTTCCGTTTTCAATAAAGGAAATAGTTTGAGATTGTTGGAAGCTTCTAAAAATTTTGCCCGTAGCGTTGTTGTCATAACTCTCTCCTTTACTTTCTCTTCTGAATTATAAACAACAATAATTTGAGGCTGCTTCACCTGTAAATAGATTACGGATTAATAAAGATTTTTTACGCTGATTATTAATCCCATTATAGTTACTTATCGCGATCGCGCTTGCCTCAAAACATGGTTTGGGACATAAATGTTCCTGGCTCTTTTAATCTCACAAAAACTTCGGCTTGCATTTCAGACTGCACGACTTTACCAGAAGTCACGATTGGCGTTACAGGGGTAATTTCTCCCACCACAGGAGCCGTGTAATGGGGAATGGCACTCGCGGCTAGGGCAATATGGCGATCGCTGACGGCTAGACCATGAGTCGGATCGTAACCGCGCCAACCGCCACCAGGTAAATAAACCTCTGCCCAAGCGTGTAATTCCCATCCATCATTTTCGAGATCCCCTTCCTGGTAGCCGCTGACAAAACGGGCTGCTAATCCCATTGCTCGGCAGACTTCCATAAATAGGATCGTTAAATCTCGACAGGAACCTTTTTTCTCTGACCAGGTAAATCCTGCTTCCCAAGGTTCACCCGTTTCCCGCACGATATATTCACAGCTTTCATAAATGCGCTGATTTAACGCACTCAAGAAAGATAGGGTATTGCGTTGGGTTTGTTGGGCGATTTCTTGACCTAAATTGAGCGCGATCGCGTCGGGAATAATGCTATAGGATTTTAAATAAGGTTGAAGCTGTTGATACAAAGATTGAGGATAATCAATCGGTAATTTTAACGCCCAAGATTCCAAGAGGAAATTAAAAGGATTATCAATATGGGTTTCCACAATAGAATTGATTTCTAGGGTTAATTGCTCAGTTGCAGACGTAAACCAAATTTTTTGTAAACTATTGCCATCCAGATCCGTTAACTCAGCCATTCCCAAAGTTTCAGGAATTACTTTTAACGAAAAATCCCTTAAGGTTTGCCAGCCATTAGATTGAGGGCGAAAACGCAAAGTATGGGGCTTCAAAAAAACAGGTTGATTGTAGGTATAAATCGTTTTGTGGTGTACCTGATACAACATTTAAATTAGCTTTGATATTGGGATTGGGACAGGGATAAAACAGGTTCATTTACAAAGAAAGTCTGAGCCATTTTGACCCCAATGTCATTGACACGACCTTGAATAGAATCTAAAAATTCGTGCAATCCTGATTGAATAATTTCTTCAATGGTTAAATAGCTTAATTCGCCGCATAAACGCCCCAAATCTCGTTCCGCCGCATTTGTCCAAGTTCCCAGGGGATTACCTGTAATGGAATGCAGCGATCGCTGGAGTTCCTGCAAACAGAAATAAATCGACCGAGGAAACTCCCGATTAAGAATTAAAAATTCAGCCACATTGCTAGGGGTAATACGTCGTTGGCATTTACGATACATTTCATAAGCACTGGCAGATTTCAGCAACGCAATCCATTCAATTTGATCCAAAGGCGTTCCTACCCATTCAGCTGAAGGCAAAAGATAGAAGTATTTCACATCCAAAATGCGTGCTGTTTTATCTGCTCGTTCCTGAAAACGTCCCATTTGTCCAAAATGCCAGCCTTCATTATGGGTCATGGTCGCATCCATTACCCCTGCAAAGCGATGACTTGCTAATTTAACCTGAGTAAAGAAACTAGGAATATTTTGGGGAGGATGTTCCGCCGCTTCTTTCACCATTAAATAAAAGCAATTGACCTCTTCCCACATCTCCGAAGAAATAATTTCCCGAATCGATCGCGCATTTTCCCGCGCCATATAAAGGCAAGAAATAATGGAATTGGAATATTGTTGATCAAAGGTTAAGAAATTAATAACGTGATTCGGATTAACCGCACCATAGTTTTCTTTAAAAAAAGCCAAATCTCCAGTGGTTAAAACTAACGGTTCCCATTGTTGATTCATTCCACTAGGAAGATCCAACATTAAATTTAAATTGACATCCACAAAACGCGCTACATTTTCTGCCCGTTCAATATAGCGATTTAACCAATAAATAGAATCTGCAACTCGACTTAGCATTTTTATTAATTATTAATTATTAATTGTTAACTATCAATGATCAATTATTTAATGGCTTAAGACCCAAGTATCCTTACTGCCACCACCTTGGGAAGAATTAACGACTAAAGAACCTTTGCGTAAAGCCACACGGGTTAAACCACCAGGATGAACATAAATATCCTCACCCCGATTCAAAATATAGGGGCGTAAATCCACATGACGGCTCTCAATTTGGCCATCAATTAAGGTCGGAACACAGGACAAACTTAAAACAGGTTGGGCAATATAATTGCGGGGATTGGCTTTAATTTTTTCGGCAAATTCGGCTCGTTCTGTTGCGGTAGAATTTGGCCCCATGAGCATTCCGTAACCCCCTGCTTCATTGGCGGATTTAACCACTAATTCGGGTAAATGATCTAACACATAATCTCGGTCTTGATCGCGCCAACAGAGATAGGTCGGTACATTGGATAATAACGGTTCTTCGTTTAAATAATACCGAATCATATCGGGAACATAGGCATAAATTACCTTGTCATCGGCTACCCCTGTTCCTGGTGCATTGGCGATCGCGACTTTCCCTTGACGATAAACTTCCATAATTCCAGGTATGCCTAAAAAGGAATCAGGGCGAAATACCTGAGGATCTAAAAATTCATCATCTAAGCGACGATAAATTACATCTACTCGGCATAGCCCCTTAGTTGTCCGCATTTGCAGATAACCGTCAACGACAACCAGATCGCGACCTTCTACCAACTCTACGCCCATTTGTTGGGCAAGGAAAGAATGCTCAAAATAGGCTGAATTATAAATTCCAGGGCTGAGAACAACGACCCTGGGATTTGGTAACTGAGCAGGAGCTAAATTCAACAAGGTTTCGAGTAAATAACTGGGATAGTCATCCACAGGTTGAATGGCCATGGTTTGGAAAATTTCAGGGAAGGTACTTTTCATTACCCGACGATTTTCCAATACATAGGAAATGCCCGACGGAACCCGTAAATTATCCTCTAAGACATACCAAGTCCCGTCCTTATCCCGTACTAAATCCGTTCCCGTAATGTGGCACCACACACCCGCAGGAGGTCTTATGCCTAAACAGGGTTTGAGAAAACCACTGGCTGAAGCGATGATTTCCATCGGGATTTTGCCGTCATGGATAATCTGCTGCGCGCCGTAAATATCGTTTAAAAAGCAATTTAAGGCTTTAATACGTTGTTTGAGTGCTTTTTCTAACCATCGCCAATCGTCTGCATTAATAATTCGGGGAATAATATCAAAGGGAAAAATTCGCTCTACGCCCTGTTGGTCGCTATAGACCCGAAAGGTTACACCCAAGTTAAACAAAGCTAATTGGGCTGTTTCGTGGTGCTTTTGCAAGGTTTCGGGGGGCTGTTGTTGCATCCATTGAATGAGAGAAGCAGCATGGGGACGCGGCGCACCAGGCCCAAAAAACAGTTCATCATAAAATAACTGGGGATCGTAGTTTTCGAGTTGCACGCTCAGCCCTCCTCAAATTGCGCTATCTAGTACCAAGATCAACCTAAAGGAGGTTATGGTTTGTAGCTGAAACAACAATTTAACTGAATGTAAGATTTGGAATATTTTTTATCAATTCCTCCGACTGATGGCCCACTCTAAATAGAAAATTTACGGAACATTTTGGGTTGAGAAAAGAGGCGATCGCGGCTTGCCCGAACCTAAGCATGGAACTTGGGATAGAGTTACAGTAGTCTGTAAGTATAAAACTCCTCACACTGGCGACAAAATTTTTTACCATTTTTATTTCGGGCCTAAAATTGCAGAGGATATGATTCTGCGGCCAAAGGTGTGAGCGAACTTAATCATGTTGACCGATCCGAAAAAATCCCAACAACCAGTAGCGATCGCTGTGCTAGCCTCCGCGATTGTTCCAAAATCTAGTTTTATGAAACAACGAAATTGGATTGTGGGAATGGGAGGCATTAGCCTATTGGTTTTAGGTGGGGGATGTCTCTATGGCCAACATTATGTGCAAACCCAAATTGCGCCTTTGGTACAACAGGGATTAAGCGACTTTATCAATCGACCTGTACAAATCGGTAAGCTTGAATACGTTTCTTTTTATCGCATTCGTTTTGGAAACAGTGTAATTGAGCCGACCACCACCGATCCGAGTCGGGTGTCCCTTCAGGCGCTAGATATTACCTTTAACCCGCTGCAATGGTTTTTTAATAAAAAACTCAATTTAGCGATCGCGGCAGTTCAACCCAACGTCCTTTTAGAACAAGGCTATACAGGGGAATGGTTACGAACACCGATTGATAAAATTAATCCCGATTATCCCCTACATCTTGACCGCTTAAACCTCGAAAAAGCCAGTATTACCCTCGTCACTCGTAACGCTCAGGGAAAACTGAAACCGCCTGTTTCTGTTTACTTGAATCAAGCTCAACTTGCCCTACCCCATCAAGCCCAGTATTTAACCTTTCAACTAGACGGTAAGCTAGGGCATCAGGATCAATTGGCGCTGCAAGGTTCCCATCGGTTCGCCGATCAAGCATGGAACTTATCGGTTCGAGGCAATAATTTATCCGCGATCGCGGTTAATAATCTGATCCCCTTGCCTGTTGAATTGCAACAAGGAAACCTAGACAGCAACCTAGATATTCAAGTCCGCCACTCCCGTTTAACGAGCTTACAGGGAATTGCTAACCTGCGAGGCGTTACCGCGAATCTGGCGGTATTACCAAAAGTCTTAACCGATGTTCAGGGGACTCTACGCTTTCAAGGGACACAAATTGGCTTTGATCAAGTTAAGGCTAATTTAGGCAAAATTCCCACCCAAACTCAAGGAATTGTCGATTTCCAGAAAAAATATGATCTAAAAATTACGACCCAACCCGTCGCGATCGCAAATGCCCTAAAAACTTTTGAGGTCTCCCAACCGAACATTGCTTTAAAAGGAAACCTAGAATCAACGGTTCAAGTAACAGGCGACTTAAACCAACCCCAAATTACAGCAACGCTGAAAAATGCAGGCAATCAACCGATCCAACTGGATAAATTTAATTTTCAATCTATCAATACCCAAATTGCTTTAAAACAGTCCAATTTAGTTATTTCTCAACTCAATGCTATCCCTGTCGAAGGAGGTCAACTACAAGGGCAAGGGATCATTCGGGGCCAAACCCAACCAACAGGAAAAATTGCCTTTAAAGACTTTCAGGTTAATTTACAAGGCTCCCAACTCTCTCTTAATACCTTAGCGCCTGACTATCAGCCCCCCATCCCCGTCGCGCCTCTGTCAGGACACACTACGATTACGGGTCATTTGGGAAAACCTGAAACCGTTCACGCGATCGCGGACTTAACTGTTCCTGTTGCGGGCGGTAGCTTAAGTACCCAAAATTTAAATTATCAAAACGGCAAATGGCAGGGAGAGATAGAAGCTTCTAACATTCATATTGCCCAATTACCCATTCCCAAAGCCGATTTTTTAAAACAGGGATATTTAAACGGCAAGTTTAACGTTCAAGGAGAAAAGGCAGGCTTAGACCGCTTAAAAGTTTCAGGACTGGCCAATATCGCGATCGCGCAGGGCACCATTCAAGCCCAACACGTTTCTTTAAAAAATAATCAATGGCAAGCCTTAGTAACGGCTGATAACCTTTCCCTGCGTCAAGTGTTGCCCAATCTTTCCCTGCCTGCCGACGGGACATTACAAGCCAAGGCCACCTTAAGCGGTCACTTAAAGGCACCTGTTGAAACCCTAAGCGCATCAGGACAAGGAAAAATTCATTTCGCTCAAGGTAGCCTGGCCGCCCAGAAATTTCAGCTTAAACAAGGTCAATGGAAAAGCCTACTAACTGCTCATGATTTGCCCATTAAAAACCTAACGCGATCACTACCGACAAAATTAGCAGGAAATCTGACAGGACAAGTTCAACTAACGGGATCAACCGAAAAACCGTTAGACCAATTACAGGGCTACGGGCAAGGAACGCTCAAACTGACTCAGGGCAAAATTCGAGCCACACAAGTTAGCTTTACGCCTCAACAATTTCAAGCAACCTTACGGCCTCAATCCCTAAAATTAAATGCTTTTAACCCCAACTTAAAAGGCAATTTACAGGGAAAGATTAACGTCCAAGGAAAATTAGCCCAATGGAAGCCCAACGATTTACAAGCTCAGGGAAATTTAAATTTAAGTCGCGGCTTACCCGGTTTAGAACGTCCTGTTAATGCCCGTTTTAGTTTGCAAGATAATCGTTTAACGCTAGCCAAGGTAACGGCTTCTGGACTGCAAGCGAGTGGTTCAGTCCTACTTAATAAAAATGCGTTTTTTGTTGAAAAGAAAAGAGTTAATCCTATTCAAACCGTTGATCTTAAGGTTGCCGCTAAGGATTTTTCGTTATCCCAATTAGCCACGCTTCAATCGTTAAAAGTCCCCTATCAAGGACAAGTGAACTTTGATGGACGGATTGCGGGAAAATTACACAATCCTGATATTCAAGGGGATTTAGCCCTAAAAAATTTAAAGCTAGATAAAATTGCTTTTGCTCCCCTCTTAACGGGTCAAATTCACAAAACCGTTACCCAGGGCTTAAGCGTTAACTTACAAGGGCAGCAAGAAACCCTGAGATTTGCGCTAGATGACCAATCCCGTCCTGTCTCGTTGATGTTACAACGGGACGCAATGCAGATAAAAGGTGTACGCGATCAGTCCTTATTTTTTGTCATAGCCCAGCAGGTTCCTCTAAATTTTCTTAGAGATTTAACCGTTTTTTTGCCCCGGTCTTCTCCGCAAGTTACCTTTTCTGATCAGTTTTCTGGCAATTTATCAGGTAATTTTACGCTTAATTTGGCCGATCATAGTGTGACAGGAACCCGTGTCGTCATTGATCAGCCCCGTTTGGGAACCCTGAGCGGTGATCGCGTAACGGGAAATTTAGACTACAGCGCAGGAAAACTCAACGTTACTAATAGCCAGTTAATCGTTAAAGATAACCCCTATCCCTTTCAAGTCAGCGTCAATTTAAGGGGAACTAAACCCAAATTCCAAGGCGAAGTCACCATTCCTGCCAGTAATATTCAAACTATTCTAGAAACCTTACAAATTTTCCGTTTAGAAGATCTGCAACGGGGGTTAAATCTGCCTGTTTATAACACCGCCTCAGATCTCTACGAAAATCCCCAGGAGAGTGCTAAACCCTTAGCCGAAGTGGGGATTCCTAAAGCCTCTATTTATAATCAACTCGCCTATTTATCGCAAATTAATCGTCACCTCCAACAACAACGTCAACAACAAGCAGACCGTTCCCCCTTACCCGAATTGAGCAGTTTACAGGGGACAGTGGCGGGTAAATTAACCCTACAAGGTGAGATCGGCAGCGATCTTGAAACGGCTTTCGATTTCACTGGAAAAGATTGGCGCTGGGCAGATTTGAAGCTGGATAACTTACAACTCCAGGGAAATTGGCAAAATGGAACATTGACTTTAAATCCCTTACAACTGCAAACGGGAAACAGTTTCTTAGTTTTAAAAGGGACGGTGGGGGAACAGTCCCAAGTAGGGGAACTCAGTTTAGCCAATATTCCCCTCAAATCCTTGGCTACGTTGGTTACTTTACCCTCAAATTTAAATATTGATGGCTCGTTAAATGCCACGATCTCGCTCGGTGGAAATCGGGCCAATCCCCAAGCAAAAGGTTCTTTAGCGATTGAAAATGCTGTCGTCAATCAAACGCAGTTACAGACCACTGAAGGTCAATTTGCCTATCAACAGGGACGTTTTGATTTTTCTGTCAATAGTGTTCTTCAACGCAAAACTGAACCCTTAATTTTTGCGGGATCGATCCCCTATGTTTTCCCCTTTGCCAATGTTCAACCTGACAGCGATCGCTTTAGCCTAAACCTGAAAGCCAAAAATGAAGGATTAGGGTTACTGGCTTTAGCCACCAAAGGGGAAGTGCAATGGCTCAAGGGGAAGGGTGATGTTCAACTCGATGTCTTCGGACGGATTGATCCCCAAACGCAAATTGTCCGAGGTTTACAGGTAGAAGGTAACGCCACCATACAGGATGCAACGCTCGCGGCTTCGGTCTTTCCTGATTCTCCCTTAACTCAAGTCAATGGCAAATTACACGTTGATCTCAATCAATTAAATATTCATGCTTTGACAGGTCAATTAAATGGCGGTAATGTTGGGATCGCGGGATCATTGCCCCTATTACGACCAAACTCTCAAACCAATCCATTAAATGTAACCTTTGAACATTCCGCCTTTAAGTTAAAGGAACTCTATCAAGGGGGCATTAAGGGGAATCTACAAATTACAGGCAGTGTCATCGAACCTGATATTGGTGGCAGTTTGGATCTGTATAAGGGAGAAATTCAGTTAGGGGAAGCCTTACCCAAGTTAGAAAATCAGGGAGATGCCCCGCAAACCGCAGAATTTAAGAATTTCAAATTTAATCTCGGTGAAAATATTCGAGTTCAGCGATCGCCGATTTTAGATTTTTTGGCAACGGGCAGTTTAACCCTCAACGGCACCTTAGCCCAATTACGACCAGAGGGAAGCATCGCCCTCAAAGGCGGACAGATTAATCTTTTTGCCAGTCAATTACGGTTAGCGGGGGGAGATGAAAATTTGGCCCAGTTCTCACCCCATCGAGGACTAGATCCCTATCTAAATCTACGGTTAGTGAGTGCCGCCACCGAAACCAGTCGCAATAGTTTTAATGCCAATCCTTCCTCCTCAGAAATTAATGAACCGTTTTCCGCTAACAGTGAAACTTTACAAATGATTCGCATTCAAGCCTTAGTACAAGGTTATGCCAGTCAGTTAAGTAATAGCATTCAGTTAACCAGTAAGCCTCGTCGGAGCCAACGGGAACTGATTGCCCTGCTCGGTGGTGGCTTTATCAATACCTTGGGTCAGGAAGAAACCACCATCGGTTTAGTGAATTTAGCAGGCTCGGCTGTTTTAGGGGGTGTTCAAGGGCAAATTGGCGAGGCATTGGGGTTGAGTCAATTCCGTATCTTTCCCACGACTTTAATTGATGAGAAAAATCGAACCACTACCAATCAAGTCGGGGTTGCCGCCGAAGCGGGGGTTGATTTAACTAATGATTTATCGGTTTCGATCCAAAAAATTGTCAATACTGAGCGATCGCCGCAATGGGGACTCCATTATCGGGTGAATGAAAATACCGTCATTCGAGGGTCTACCAATTTTTCCGATGACAGTCGAGGCGTTATTGAATACGAACAGCGTTTTTAAGTCAATGTTTAACCGAATTGGCTATGATCAGACTAATACCTTTACTCTTGGCACGATTATGAGCGTTAAAAAGCAATTTTCCAGTTTTCAAGATCTTCTAGAAAATGCTGAACGTCCTGTTTTGGTTGATTTTTATGCAACCTGGTGTGGGCCTTGTCAAATGATGGCTCCGATCTTAGAACAGGTGGGAACCCATCTG
>CAYZWO010000071.1:2024-21564 GCA_964482215.1 uncultured bacterium | reverse complement strand
CTGGGAAGCCCATGCCTTTGATACCGTTAAAGGTTCCGACTATCTCGCGGATCAAGATGCGGTGGAAATTCTCACCAAAGAAGCCGCCGATGTCATCATTGATTTGGAACACATGGGCGTATTGTTTTCCCGTCTAGCCGATGGCAAAATTGCCCAGAGAGCTTTTGGTGGTCATTCCCACAATCGCACCTGTTACGCTGCGGATAAAACAGGCCATGCGATTCTCCATGAATTGGTCAATAATCTGCGCCGCAATGGGGTAATTATTTACGACGAATGGTACGTGATGCGCTTAGTTCTAGAAGATGGGGAAGCGAAAGGGCTCGTGATGTACCGTATCCGCGATGGGGCTTTAGAAGTTGTCCGCGCTAAGGTGGTGATGTTTGCAACGGGCGGTTATGGACGAGTTTATAACACCACTTCCAATGATTATGCCTGTACAGGGGATGGGTTGGCCATGTCGGCGATCGCGGGTATTCCCCTAGAAGATATGGAGTTTGTCCAGTTCCACCCAACGGGCTTGTATCCAGTAGGGGTTCTCATTTCCGAAGCGGTCAGGGGAGAAGGGGCTTACCTGATCAATAGTGAGGGCAAACGGTTTATGGAAGATTACGCACCCAGCCGTATGGAACTTGCTCCTCGTGATATTACCTCTCGTGCCATTACGCGAGAGATTCGGGCAGGTCGGGGCATTAACCTCGATGGCAGTGCAGGCGGGCCATTTATTTATTTAGATTTACGGCACTTGGGACGAGAAAAAATCATGAGCCGCATTCCCTTCTGCTGGGAAGAAGCCCATCGTTTATTGGGCATTGATGCGGTGAATCAACCCATGCCCGTTCGTCCAACGGTTCACTACTGTATGGGCGGTATTCCCGTTAATACGGAAGGTCGAGTTCGACGCAGTGCGGATACGTTAACCGAAGGCTTTTTTGCAGCGGGAGAATGTGCCTGTGTGTCGGTACATGGTGGCAACCGTTTGGGCAGTAATTCACTTTTAGAATGCGTTGTTTATGGTCGTCGCGTGGGTCGCAGTATTGCGGAGTATGTGAAAAATCGAAAGTTTGCAAGTTTTGATGCCCAATCCTATCTCACGGAGGCACAGCAGCAGCTTCAACAATTACTCAACCAATCGGGAACGTTACGGATTAATGAGGTTCGGCAGGAATTTCAAGATTGCATGACGGATCACTGTGGCGTTTTTCGGACGCAATCGGTAATGGCGGAAGGAATTACGAAAATTCAAGAAATAAAAGCGAAATATTCCCAAATTTATTTAGATGATAAAGATCCGGCTTGGAATACGGAGTTAGTCGAAGCGTTAGAGTTACAAAATATTATGGCGGTGGGTGAGTTGATCCTAACGTCTGCGCTTAATCGGCGGGAAAGTCGGGGTTCCCATGCGCGGGAAGATTTCAGCGATCGCGATGATGATAATTTTTTACAACATACGTTGGCGTACTATTCCCCAGCAGGAATTGAGTTGAACTATATGCCAGTGGTTATTAATCGTTTTGAACCCAAGGAACGGAAATATTAAGCGGTTAAGTCATGTCACCAGAGTTAAGTTTGCTATCATTGACTTGAGTTTGGGTTAGCTCTGGAATAGATTCGACATTGATATGGGTGATAGTAACAATATTTTCGGAGGACATAGGCTAAATTTGAGTTTTTAAGTGATTGCAAAAACAGAGTGGAAAAATCAATCAGCTAACAGCATATTCTGTAAATTGACGCATGAATGCGGAATGAAAGCCTACCACAATATCATTTTTGGGAATGCCTAATTTAACTAATTCTTCGGCAAAATCAATTTCAGTTCCATTATATTGAAGCCAAATTTTTCCATCTTTTATATCAAAATGTACGATACAACCATAAATGCGATGATTGTCTTCCCAACCAACGTTAACAATTTGATAGTGGTCTCGTTCGACATCAAAAATTAATTCTCGCTCTACATTGTGGCGTTGATAATTATCGCCAATATAGTCTTTCAAAAGGTTTTGAACGATTTTTCGATAAGTGTTTATTTTATCCATTGTTGAATAACCTTCTAATCGAGATTATAAACGATTATTTTTATATTTTTGCTTGTAATAACGGTCAGAAAGATAAGCTAGTGCCTGTTGAATGTCTTCTTCTTCTAATTCGGGAAATTCTTGATAAAGTTCATTACGGTTCGGATAGGTAGCCAATAGTTCTAGGACTCTCCGAACGGTTAGGCGTTGTCCTCGAATACAGGGCTAACCGTTCATTTGATTGGGATTGATAGTAATGCGATCAAGTTTCATGTCTTTTCCTCAATAAAATCAATGGCGATCGCCAACAAAAATACAGTGTTTCAAAATATATTTTATTAATTAACTATGTTCATTAGCTTAAAGTTTGGTTGTATTAAGGTTACGTTCTTTTATTTAGAGAAAAAGATTTTTGTGCGTTGGACGCAACCTACTGACTTTTGAATGCTTACTATGATTTATTAGTTGGAAACTTACACTTTACAGATATTTCCATACTTCCCTCGGCAGAGCCTTCTGTGAAAATAACGCCAGTTTTGCCGCCAAGCTTAATACCAAATTTTAGATTTATTTCTTCAACTTCGGCTGTACCGAGATGCTGGAATGCTTCAATCGCAAACTTAGCATAGGCTTGAATTTGGGATTGAATGTCCGCCATTTTCAACAATACTTGATCCGTAGATCCCTTTGCACCAGGCCGTTCGTTTATTACATTAGAGTCATTAATTTCAGGGAGAGTGGGACTTTCAACAACAATTTCTACTGGAGTTCCATTGTCGTCAATCAAAAAATGTTGTAGTTCTAACATAATTTTAAAAGAGCAAAAAGAAGATTTGATCAACAATAATCACTATAAATAGTCATTATCCTATTTTTTGACTATGATGGAGTAAATAAAGACTTATTCTCGCATGATTTCGTATGGCTAAATACGCATTGGTAATTGGAATCCAAAAATATGGTGGTAATGGATTTTCTGATTTAAAAAAGCCTGCGGCTGACGCTGAAACAATAGCCCAAATACTAGAGAAGCATGGTGATTTTGTCAAAGTTAAGCGTAGTCCTTCTCGCTGGAATCAAGAAAAAAATAGTTATGAAATAGCAGAAACAAAGCTGGATGGAAAAACTTTAGAACAGGAAATCACAAAATTTTTCGAGCAGGTTGGCAATAATGAAGCTCTCATCTATTTTAGCGGTCACGGCTATCAAATCGAAAAGCTCGGCAATAAAAAAGGTTATTTAGTGACATCTAATTGTACAACTGAAACAGTGGCAACTCATGGGATTGCGTTAGACGACTTAAATAATTTAATTTTACGAACAGAATTGAGTAGCTTAGTTGTTTTATTGGATTGCTGTCATGCAGGAAGCTTATTAGAAAAAAACTTAATTTCTAGCTCTTTAACTGTATTTAATTCTAAACAAAATTATTTTTTTGCTACTGCTTGCCGTAGCCACGAAAAAGCCTATGAAGGAGAAGAATATAGTGTGTTTACTAATGCGATTTTAAATGCACTGGAATCACCTGGGATAGTGGGAACTAGTCAATTACATTATTTTATTTCAAGAGAGCTTAGGACTCAAGGTCAAGAGCCAGTTTTTTTACATAAAGGGGGGGATATTATCTTGGTAACTAATCCTGAAAAAGAGGATTTTACAAGAGATTATAAAAGTGATCAGGAAATTACTTTCTCTAAAGTACCAAACAATGAATTTATTACTGACATCATAAAAAAATTTCAGGAGCAGGAATCAACACAACTAATTGGGGAAAGACATAAACGAGTGGACGATGTTAAGCAGTTTATGAGTCGCAATGACTTTGATGGGGCTATTGTTTACCTAGAAGGTTTAAAAAAAGAATTTTGGCATCAGACTGATAATTTATTAAAATACCGAATTTTGGCTAATATTGGATTAGCTTGGTTGGGTCTTAACGAAATTAAGGAGTCTGCTAAAAATTTTCTCGAAGCATTTCAATATAATCCTGATAATGATAAAGCAATAACCTATGCAGCAATGGGCTATTTTTTTCAGGAAGAAGAAGAAAAAGCAAAAAAATTAGTCAATCAAGCATTACAAAAAAATCCCGCAAATGCCCTTGCTCACTCACTATGTATCCGAATAGCTTCAATAACAGAGTCAATTGATTCTATTCTAAATATTATTCCCTCTGCATACCATGAAGATACGGATGTTTTGATTGCTCTTGGTACAGCTTCATTAGATCGTAAACTACACGAAAAAGCTATTGATTATTGGCAAACTGCTATTCAACAAGCTAATGGAAAAGGGGTAGATGGTGTCAAAATTGGTTTAGGGGCTGCATTAATAGAAAGCTTAAAAAATAACTATCCTCTTATTCTTTCTGGTCAAATATCTGATTCTCAAAAACAAAAAATAGAACAAGCGATTAACTTATTTACAGAAGTAATAGGTGATTATCCTAATCCTAAAAATTTATCATCCTTACAGTTTACTGCTCTTTTTAATCGAGTATTAGCTCAAAGATTAATTGGCCGATATGATGAAGCAATCCGTGATATTGAACTTGCTCTTGAAATAGAACCCAATAATTTATACTTAATTAAACAAAGGGCTATTATTACTTGTGATAAAGGATCTGAAGAAATAGCTTATCAATATCTTCAGCCATTTTTATCATCTTTGGAGATGCCTGAAGCGTATCTTTTATCCGCTATTTTATTGATGTCTCTGAAAAAATTTAATGAAGCATATATTATATTAGATACTTTTTTAGAAAAGACAGTTTCTAGTAGTTTAAAAAGAAATGCTAAACATCTCAAATTCGATTTGTTGTTAAATAATAATGAATACCAAAAAGCAAATCATCTTCTCCAAGAGATAAAAGGCGAATATCCAGAGGATGTTTTTTCTTCTATTCAGGAAAGCTTTTTATTTATAAAAAATAAAGATAATACCCCAGAGGAAATATCAGGTGTAATTAAGCAAACAAAAGAAGTTGTAATTTCGAGCGATTCGATTATTGCTAAACTTCATTTTGCTGATCTTCTTCATTTATTTAAGTTTTATAGAGATGCAGTCGAAGTTTATGAACAATTTGTTGATAAAAATCTTAATAGTCCACTCTCTTGGAAGTTACTAGAATCTTACTACTGTGCTGGCTATTACAAAGAAGCACTAGAGATGTGCCAAAAGCTCCTTGAAAAATACGGTGCTTTAGTAGGTGTTTCTGAAATGGCAGTTTGTATTTATTACGACACACAAGATCTGCCTTCGGCTCTTAATGTATGTGAAAATTATCTCAAACATTATCCTAATGATATTGTAATGAAGTTACGACGTGCTGATATACATTATGCAATGGGGGAATTTCAAAAATTAGATCAATTTCTTGAATCAAAACCAAGTATTCAAAATTTAAGTAAAGACGCTTGTAAAAAACTAGCTCAACTCTATAAAGTAAGAAATAAAATACAAGATTTTCTTGATTTAATCTATGAAATTCGGCTTCGATTTTATGATGATATTCAAATTCATGTTCTCTATAAAATTGGCTATTTTGAGATTTCCAAATTAATAAAAGATACTCACATTTATCAGACAATTCAAGATGGCTGTGGTGTTCTTATCAAAGATAATTTTGGTGATGAGTCTTGGTTCATAATGGAAGATCGTGAAGATGCTGATTTAGGAAAAGATCAACTTAATTCAAGACAACCTTTGTATCAATCTTTAATCGGAATGGGTTATGATGATGAGATCATTCAATCAGAAACTGTTTTTGGAAAAAATACACTCACAATTATTTCTATTACAGATAAATATTTTGCTGCTGATCAACAAACCTTATTATTGTTGAAAAAACAGACTAAAGTAGAAAGTTTTGAGATAATTAATATTCCAATGGATGAAGATGAAATTTCTCCTCATTTTATTAATCAATTTCTTGAATTGTTGCAAGCTCGTGAAAAAAGTTTTGAGGATATGAAATTAAATTATATTGATGGAAAAATTCCCATTGGAGTATTTTCTAATTTTTTTAATCGAAATGTAATAGAACTTTGGCAAGCTTTGACATCAGGAAATACACCCTTTATTCATGCATGGTCTAATTTTAAAAATGAATCATTTCAAGACTCTTTGCTAACTCTTCAGCAAGGTGGACTTGTTATCATTGATCCTATCTCTTTGATGACTCTGCATTATCTAAAAGTTGCCGATAATATTGTAAATATTCTAGGAAAATTAGGAATAGCTCAATCAACAATAGACTTATTACAAGAGATAATTGAAGAGAAGAAAGGCCTTGAAGGGAGTGGCTTTACTATTTTTTCAACTAAAGATAGACAAGGCGTTTATCAGGAAATTTCTTCAGAGAACGTTACTCAACAAAAAATAATGTTTGAAAAAATTCTTGACTGGACTAGAAATAACTGCATTGTTTTACCCTGTCATAGAGCATTAGATATTAATGCACATGAGCGGAAAAAACTTAATGAGCTTATTGGTGCAGCATTTATTGATACGGTTTTAATCGCAGGAGAACCTAATAGAATTTTATATTCAGATGATCAATTCCTACGTTGGTATGCAAGCATAGACTCTGGTATAAAAGGCGTTTGGACACAAGTTATTCTTAAATATTGTTTAACCCAAAAAAGCTCAAATGAATCTCTTTATCATCACTTAACGCTTTTACTCGCTCAAAGTGGATATAGCTATACAATTATCGATGATAAAACGCTAATGGAAATTGTCAAAATTGACAATAAAAAAGTTTCAGAAAAATTCACCATTGCTTTAGAATTACTGATTAATCAAAATACTAGTCAGCAATATTTATTGTATCTTATCAGTAATTTTCTTTATCATTTTTATCTCGAAATTAATATCTGCGATGATATTTTGATTGATCCCCGTGATGACTTTGTTTTTGAGATATTAAAGATACTTACTAAAAACTGTTCAGCAGAAGCTTTTGTTGATAGACTCAAACAAGCTATTCAGACAAAATTCAATATAATACCATTACAAAAAAGAGATGTTTTAGATGCCATTGATAGTTGGATTTTATCTCAATCAATCATTACATAAGTAAATTATTAACGAGATCAAACGGATATCAGGAAAAGCTTAAGTGATGATGGCTTCGATTTGTGCAAAATAAACTTCAATCATGTTAACTTCTAAAGTTTAACTTTATTCTGGCAGAGCATTGCATACAGTCCAGACCAAATCATAAAATCTTTAAAATGTAACTCTATCTTAATTATTTTTCCTTAGCTCCCAACGCCAAAAGCGTCGCCCGTTGAGCATCGGTTAAACCGCGAATATTTTTAATCATTAAATTTTCATAGGGTCGAGACATCCGCACACTATATTGATGATCTGCCTCCGTTAAACTCCAAACCTTGATCATTTCGTCATTGCTACCACTAAAAAGTCGCACCCGATCAGGATGGGGTTGGATAGACCAGACCCAATTTTCATGGCCTGTAAACGTATTCAGACATTCTCCCGTCGAAAGTTGCCAATATTTAATCGTATTGTCACCGCTACAACTCAACAAATGATTAGCGTCCAAAAAACGAACCGTTAACACCTGACTGCTGTGTCCCTTAAAGGTTTGCAAGCAATCCCCTGTTCGCCAATCCCACAGTTTCAATGTGCCATCATCTCCTGCTGTCGCTAAATAGTCACCACTGGGGCTAAAGTCGAGACTCCAAACGCGATTACCGTGAGAATTCAGAGTTTGGCAACAGGTTTGCGTTTCCAGATCCCATAATTTAATCACCTGATCGTAACCACCGCTCGCCAAAATTCGACCATCAGAGCTAAATTTGACGACCAAAATCGAACTGGGATGGCCTAATAACGTGGTGATACAGTTTCCTGACGCAATATCCCAAAGTTTAATAGTGTGATCGTAACTGCCACTGGCTAGGGTCTGACCATCGGCACTGATTGCCACTGACCACACCCAACTTTGATGACCCTCTAGGGTTTGTAAACATTGCCCCGTACTGCGTTGCCAAATCTTAATCGTGCGATCGCCGCTACCACTAATGACCGTTTCCCCATCAGGGCTAAAGACCACAGAGAAAATCCGATTGTGATGACCGCGCAAAGTTTGTAGTAAACGAGGTGGAACCAGTGGATCTTGCACATCCCAAAGATTAATAACTTGACTTTCATGAGCTGTTGCTAGGGTCTGTCCATCAGGACTCAAAGCCAACGAATACACACAATTACTGTGACCCTTAATGGTTTTGACACAATCCCCTGAACGCAGTTGCCAAATACAGGTTGCATGATCATCACCGCCACTAACCAAGCGTTGCCCGTCGGGATGAAAGGCTACTGACCAGACTCGACTGCTATGTTTGGCGAGGATCTGCTGACAATCTCCTGTCGGTATTTCCCAAAGCCTTACCGTTTGGTCGTAACTGGCACTGGCTAAGCTCTGCCCATCGGGGCTAAACGCGATCGCGGTAATCGGTTGCGTATGCCCCCGTAGAATTTGCAAACATTCCCCTGATGCCAAATCCCACAGCCGAATGGTGCGATCAAAACTGCTACTGGCTAAATACTGACCATTCGGACTTACAGCGACCGACCAAACCCAGTATTCGTGTCCTGTAAAGGTTTGGAGACATTCCCCTGTTGCAAGCTGCCATTGCTTCACCGTGCCGTCTTCTGAGCCAGTAAATACCGTCTGACCATCGGGACTAAATTTCACCGACCAAACACACCCTTGATGGCCCGTTAAGGTCTGCCAACATTCTCCCGATTTCAGTTTCCAGAGTTTCACCGTTTGATCCTGACTACTACTGGCTAAAATTTGATCATCAGGACTCATAGCCACAGAAGTGACAATACCTTGATGACCTGTTAACACCTGCAAGCTTTGTCCTGTCAGAGTATCCCACAATCGAACAGTTTGATCCTGTCCACCACTGGCCAAAAGAGCGCGATCGCGGCTAAAGCAAACTGACCAAACCCAATGAATATGACCTTGGCAACGAGCTAATTGTTGGAAATTTCGGCTATCCCAAATCTGTAATTCTCCGTTGGTATCACTCGTTGCTAACCAAGCCCCATCCTGACTGAAGGAAACGCAGGTAATACCGCCAAAGGTTTCGGCCAAAACGCAATCTTTTAATTCTGCCTCCGAAAAATCAACCTCAGGTAAATTGATATCTTGAAAATAGGCTTGCCGAAGAGTGAGTCGGGAAAAATTGTAATGGGTTAAATCAATTTTCAGTTCCCGTAGAAGATTGAATAAATTTCCTGCTGCATAACCGCCTTCAGCCGCGTAATGAGTTTGTAGAAAATAAATTAATTGAGTTAAATAATTTTGGACAGCTAATTGGGTATCAAAATGCGACAGCAAATTATTGATAATTGGCGTTAAGATAACGCGAGTTTGACTTTCTCGGATATAGTCTTTACTCGTTGCCTTAATTAAAGAATGACTGCGAAAAAATACTAAATTTTTATCAATAATTTCTTGGTTAATTTGTTGAATAAATTGCTCCGTAATAAACTCCATAATGACGGGTTGTTGAGTAATTCCTAAATGGCTACTTTCTACTAGCGATCGCCGTTGCAAAGATTCCAATGCTTCTAGCAAATTTGATAAGGTAACAGACGGAAAAATATCCTGCTTCAATTCATTTAAAGTAATCGGTTCTCGGTTAATCGCTATCCAAAACATTAGCGATTTTTCTAAACCACTCAAACGCTGAATTTGTTTATCAATTAAATTACTAATTCCTGTAAAAATAGCAACCTGTTCTGACAAAATGCTATTTATATCGGCTCCAAATAAATTTTGAACAGCAGTTGCCGTAATTTTTAAGGCTAAGGGATTGCCCTGATAGCGATCAATAATTTTTTGAGTATCTTTTCGACTAAGCACGAGTCCCTTATTTTTTAATAATTCCTGACCTGAAATATAATCCAATCCTGTTAACCTCAAACTTCGCACAGGTAGGCGATCGCCTTCTAGGGCAGTCATTTCTATGGGCTTTTCACGCGAAGTTAATAAAATGCAACTTTGATGAATAATTTCACCTAACTGAGTTAACCAATCGCCATAATTTTCATAGCCTTCTCGATAACTAGCCGCTTGTTTATTAACTGAAAATAGGGTATCAAAGTTATCTAAAATAATTAAAACTCTTTGTTTTTGTAAAAATCGAATTAAAGCTGTGGTTTGACCAGATAAACTATCAGGAATTTTAAAATCAAGATCTTGCGCTAAAAATTTTAATAAAGTGGGTAACAGTTCACTTAACGGTGGTGCATCTCGTAAACTTCGCCAAAAAATAGCATCAAATTCACTTTCTAACTCTTGAGTAATTTTTACTGATAACGACGTTTTTCCCATTCCCCCAAAGGCAAAGATCCCCACCAAACGGCAGCGATCGCTGATTATCCACTTTTTTAAGGTTTCCCGTTCCTGCTCTCGTCCATAAAAATAACTAACATCAATCGCTTCTCCCCAATCAATCCGTTTTTGAGGTGCTGCTTCGAGTTCGAGTTTATAAAGATAACCCCTTAAATTTTGCTTATTGATGGGTTGACCAATCGCTTTAGACAACATTTCCCATAGTTGTGACCCCGTATCTTTGAGATAACCCTCAGCGTAATTATACTGATCAGCCATTGCCTTATAAGACGAGCCTTTTAGCGTTTCTTCTAAGACTAATCTCTGAATTTTATTCAGACTTTGAGGAGCAAGCGTCTTTTCCAACCAGACCAACGCAGTCTTAATATCCATAAAGCGAGTACCGATAGATACATAGATTCAAATCCCGAATTAATGATAGAGGATTTTTTATGGCTGTTTAGCTCCAGCAGCCACTTTCCCGATTTTTCCCCACAAAAACTCACATCAAACAATTCAAATGCACTATCTTAGGAAGATCAGACTTTCTTCCGACCGACACAGACACGCTTTACAAGTATATTAATTGCAAATTAATTTGATAAAAGAATATTTAAGCAATATTTAGCTCCAAAAATTGCTTTCCGATTTTTTCCGACAAAAACCGATATTCCAAAGATCAGACTTTTTTCCGACCGACAAAAACAGAATAAAAAAGACACTTCAGTCTATAAAAAGAAAGTCGGGTTAAGGGGTTAACAAAACCCCCTTTTTTGTCATGAAAAAATTAATTAATCGAAATTTAGAGCAGTTTCTGTATCGTGAATGATGCCCATAATTATTTTCCACTCAGAGCCAGTGTTGCGTAATGTATAGGTAAATCCAAACTTTTGTAGGATTTCGGTTTCTTCCTTATCTTTATAACGTGTTGCTGTGCCTGAAACGATTCCTTCTTTCTCGCTTAAAATTTTTGTGCTGAGGCTATTCAGTTTGCTATGGTCGAAGCCATAATCTGTAAGCTGTTTAATTAATTGAGAAAAAACTTGCTTAACAGCCTCTTCCGAAGTCATTAAAACAGGCTCTTGCTCTGGTGCTATCAAAATAGAGGGTAAATGAAAAAAAGGCAGAATCAGCGAGGGATTATTTTCTGCTACAAGTTTTTCAAAAGTCTGAGAATAAATTAAGAAGGTTTGAGTTACTTTATCTTTAGGTGAGGTCATAAGTTAAATACTCCTTAAAGTAATGAGAAAAAGCTTAAATTGAGTTGAATAAATTAAAAATTTCGGCATGAAGTTTGGGACAGATCCCTTCAGGAATTTCATGACCAACTTTATCCATCGCAAACAATTTGGCTTGAGGAATTAGTGCAGCATAGTCTTGGGCATGTCGAAACGGTACTAACGGATCTTCTGTTCCATTAGCAACCAGAGTCGGAATGTTTAACTGCTTGAGTTTATTTGTCCAAGATTCCGAAAGCGCGATCGCGGTTAAGTGATGTTGATTGCAATCAGGGTTATAACCTTGGCGAACAACAACGTGTTCTTGATAGAGATCGCTAAAAAGATCTTTGTCAAATAAAAACGCACTGCCTGTTAAACTTTCCCAAAAAGCTAAATATTCAGGTAAAGTTGGCACTTTTTTGTCCACAGGAAAAGCAACAGTTCCACTTTGCAAAGCAGAGATACTCGCGAAGGAAATTAAGCTAGTCAGCGACAAAACACGGCTAGGATCACTAAGAGTTATTTGTTGAGCGATCGCGCCTCCCATTGAAGCCCCAATAACATGAGCCTTATCAATTTTGAGCGCATCTAGCAAGCCAACGGCATCTTTAGCCATTGTTTCTAGACTATAGGGAGAGCGTTGCCAGACAGTATTTTGAATCCAAGTCGAAAGCCCCGTATCCCGATTGTCATACCGAATGACGTAATAACCTTGATTGACAATAGGTTCAATAAAATAGGGAAACCATTGCAGTCCAGGCGCGCCGAGTCCCATGATTAACAAAACGGCTGGTTTAGCGCGATCGCCAAACGCTTCATAGTAAAGCTCGATTCCGTTAACAGGAATTTTTCCAGCACTTTTGGGAAGAAGAACAATCGACATTATCGTTAAATTCGGCACTAAAATATTGCGATTATCAATAACATACCGAATTTAGACAGACTTAAACTGCTAAATCAGTAAAGATCAGACTTTTTCCTGACCTATGAGTTTATTCAATATCCCAGTAGGATAATATCTATCAGTTTTTTTCGGATAATCATTGTGGGTTGAGTATGGTGGCAGCATTGATTCAATGAATTGATAATAAAAATTTTCTAGGATTGAAATTTTTAAGCAAATAAATCTAAGGGAAAGTAGCCATAGGTTCCTGCAATTTTATCGTCTTCGCTTTGACAAGAAATTAAAACCCCTCGATAAGTACCATCATAACTATCTAAATAATGGCTCATTTTTTTCGTATTAAATTTGAGATAAATAGAATTTTCTTGAGGCGGTAAGGCATCAGAATTTAGCTGCGCTTCGTAACCCAATGCTTTTAAATATTGATTTAGGGCTTGTCGTGCAATTTCAGAAAAATCGGCACAAATCCCTAAATTTTCGTATTCCGATAAACTAACAATTTGTTTAATAGCTTGTTGTAATTCAGCTTTTTCGGTTTCAGAGTGAACAACTTTAGGCTCTAGACAACTGTAACTTTTTAAAAGTTTAAGAGATTGATCAACGGTTAATGAATGATTAGAAGACATATTTTAAGAAAATGAATAAACAACCAAGTTATGTTTAGTAAAGTATTGATACATTAACGTTCTGGATTTACCTTAACATTAATTTGTAAGACTTTAAAACTTAAGTCAGCAATTAAATTTTATTAACCTTAACATTGTTTTAATTGACTTAATTCAATAATAATACTATCCATTGCTTTGCGGAGGATTGAAGCAGGTTGCTCTGTGTTATTCACCAAAATGCTAAAGACGAGGGGAGAAAATTCGGTTGGTTGCAAATAACCCGATAAGCTAATGGCTCCTGATAGGGTTCCTGTTTTGCCTTGTAATTTGCCGACGACAGAGGTATTTAAGAAACGATTTTTTAAGGTTCCTGTTTGACCCGCGATCGCGAGGGAGTCCCGATAACTTGATCCCAAGGAAGATTGAGACATCGCCGTTAATAATTGCACAAAAGCAGTGGGAGATACCAGGGTCTGGCGTGATAAACCCGATCCATCTTTTAAGAAATAACTATTATTTTCTACTTTTAAAGTATCCAAAGTCTTTTTTAAACTCTCGATCGCATTACTTTCTGCCCCTTGAATTTGATTTAACAAAGTTTCTGCATATAAATTATTACTATTTTGATTAGTTTCTGTAATTAATTCTTTAATGGTTGGTGATTCAATTTCTGAAAATAACTTTTCTTGGGGATTAATTGTGTTATTAGTTGTAATTTCAACCTGACTAACTTGAATGCCTGCTTCCGTTAATATCTGTTGTAAAGATTCGGCAAAGTAACGGACGGGATCGGGAATAGCGATCGCGGTCATATCGGGTTCGGATTGACTGCCTAATTCCCCTTCAATGATGAGAACAGGTTTGCCTAAAACGCCTTTGATGCTAATGCCTTTTGTGGGATTGCCTGAGACGGTGCGGGTTTGGTTAATGACTTGCCATTGTTTCGCCGCGATCGCGTCTGACCAAGTAACTTTTAAGGGTTGCCCAACAGATTGAGGAGAGAGGGTTAAATTAACAGCATTTTGATTGAGGATTAATTGATTAACCGCAGGCGCGTAATAAAAATAAATATCTTCCCATTCCCAAGTCGGATTTAACTGATTTTGTGGCGCAACAGTATCAACTAAACTTAAGGTTTTAATTTGTTGAATACCTTGGGATTTTAAATTATTCGCTAACGTTTTTAGCTGATCTGTGGTTAAACTGGGATCGCCTTTGCCAATAATCTGTAAACGATTTAAAGTAGTTCCTTCTCCTTGAGTATAAACAGGCGTTTTAATGCGATAATTTTCACCTAGCTTGATTAAAGCAGCAGCCGTTGTTAGTAGTTTAGTATTAGAAGCTGGTACAAACAATTGATCCGCATTTTGTTGATAAAGCGTGGTTTGATTTTGTAAATTTTTAATTAAAATTCCCCAATCGGCTTTGCGGTATTCGGGTTGATTTAATAAATTATCAATTTGTAGCGGAATATCGGCTACACAATATCCATCTGTTGATTTAACTGCTGAAGGGCTATTGGCGATCGCTACTTTGGGTAAGACTAACACTGCTAGTAAAAGCCAAGTTGTCCAGAGAGCTTTTTGAGAAGATGTTACGACTTTTAAAAATTTGTTATGATAAAACATAAAATTATTTTCAGTTAATAAGTTATTGCTAAATTTAATTCTTATTTCCTAACTTATAAAACTGACGCAAAATAATTGATCAAGTTTCAATTTTTGGGTTAATTAACATAGAGGTAAAGCGTGAGCTACGATTTTGATTTATTTGTCATAGGCGGCGGTTCGGGTGGAATTGCAACCGCGAGACGGGCGGCGGAATACGGGGCCAAAGTCGGTTTAGCTGAATATAGCCGTTTAGGGGGAACCTGCGTCAATGTGGGTTGCGTTCCCAAGAAATTACTCGTTTATGCCTCTCGCTTTGCCGATCATTTCCAAGAAGCTCAAGGATACGGCTGGAGTCCGATTGAAAGCCATTGTGATTGGAAAACGTTAATTACTGCCGTTAATCAGGAAGTCAGTCGGCTTAATGGAATTTATCAGCGAATGTTAGATAATTCCAAGGTAGAAATCTTTCGAGAATTTGCGTCTTTTATTGATCCCCATACCCTACAAGTGGGAGACAAAAAAATTACGGCCGATAAGATTTTAATTGCCGTTGGTGGCCACCCCGTTACGCCCCAAGTACCTGGCATTGAACACGCCTTAGTGTCCGATGATATGTTTAATTTGCCCGAACAACCCAAACATTTAGTCGTTTTAGGGGGCGGTTATATCGGCGTAGAATTTGCCTGTTTAATGAATAAATTGGGGACAAAGGTAACTCAAATTATTCGCGGAGAAAAGATTTTACGGGGATTTGATGAAGATATCCGCACAGAAATTCAAGACGCGATGAGCAAGCACGGCATCAAAATAATTAATCACAGTAAATTAGTCGGTATTGATAAAACCGATAACGGATTGACCATTAATTTGGAGCATATCGAAAAAGAACACCACCGAGAACAGGTGTCTGAAGTGGATTCCTTGACCTTAGCGGCCTTAGGCAGACGGGCTAAATTAGACAATCTCAACTTAGATGCGGCAGGGGTTTGCGTTAAACATGAGGCGATCGCGGTCAATGAATATAGCCAAACCTCTCAGCCAAATATTTTTGCGGTGGGAGATTGCACCAATCGTATTAACTTAACGCCTGTGGCTATTAATGAAGGCCGAGCTTTAGCAGACACGGAATTTGGCGGAAAATCCCGAATTATGGCTTACGATAATGTTCCTTCGGCTGTGTTTAGCTCACCCGAAGCGGCAACGGTGGGGCTGACGGAATGCCAAGCGGTTCACAAATTTGGAGAAGACAATATCAAAATCTATCGCTCCAAGTTCCGTCCCATGTACTACACCTTGCCCAATCTCGATGAAAAAACCTTGATGAAGTTAATTGTTCGCAAAGACACGGATCAAGTCGTCGGGGCGCACATGGTCGGCGATTATGCGGCGGAAATTATTCAAGGGATCGCGATCGCGCTCAAAATGGGAGCAACCAAAGCTGATTTTGACGCAACGGTTGGCATTCATCCCACCTCAGCAGAAGAATTTGTGACCATGCGTTAAGTGTAAAATCCCCCCCTTCCCCCCTTATTAAGGGGGGTGCCGATAGGCGGGGGGATAAATTACAAAATTTTTTGAAATAACCAAATATCATCTCTTTGATACTGAGTTTTAAAATTAGGATTTTGTTGTAATTGTTGGACTAAATTTTTAACCGTTTCTTGAGAATTTTCCCAGCCCGGATGACGGGTATTAATCAAAATATAAGTAAAAGGTGATGGATCAATCGGTTCGGCATCTTTAATTGCTAATTTAACTGTTACCCGTTGGCTTAAATGGGGGGCAATTTGGGGAGAAACTAACAAACTTTCGTCGGTTTTAACCAATTGGACAGCCTCTTGCATGGCGGCTAAATTATTCCAATTTTCTAAATATTTGCTAAAGAAATAACCATATTTCCCCAAAGCTAAAAAAGTAATTAATGACCAAATAATAATACCTTTAGGATTTTTAACTAAGCCTTTATTATTGGCTAAACTGGCAATTACCGCTAAAAATAAAAACGGTAAAATCGCGAGGGAATATTGATGAGTAATATCTTTTTGTGGAAAATAGTCTGTTAATAAATTTAAAAATAAGCTCGGTAAAGCAGGAATTAAGGACGTTAAATATTGAAAAGATAATCCCCAAAGTACAGGGGCAATTAATAATAATAAATAGCCAAAATTCTCGCCTGTAAAAATTCGACTGAGTATAATATTCGGTTTTAAAATTAAATTTTGAATAATTTCACCAACCGAATTTCCTAAAAAAGAATAGCGTCCAACGGCAGCCACTTCTGCGCCACTAAATTGAGGAATAATAACTTTAGTCGCAATAATAAACCAAGCAACACCTGAAATTAAAGCGATAAATCCATAAACTTTTTTTTTCTCCCAAATCAACAACCAAAAACCCATTGCGGCAACGGTTAAGGACAAAACGGCTTTACAACTTAAGATAATCAGAATACTGATAATAAAACCGATTAATTGCTGATTGCGTGCTGTCCAAATTGCCCAAAGAATGGCAGGCAAGGCAATCACTTCAGGGTGGAAATCAAATAAATTGACGTTGAATAATAGGGGATAAAGCAAAAAAGCAATCATAACCGCAAAAGCTTGATTATCTTTTAGTCCTGCCTGATGCGCTAATAACCACATAGGCCAAGCGGCTGAACTGAGCGCGATCGCCTGAATCAACAGTAACCAATAAACACTCGGATAAAGTTTATAAAACAGGGCAATGGGATAGAGAATCAAAGAGGCATGATCCCCTAAAATATGAAAGTCTTGAAAAGAAACAATGGGATTTTTGCCCTGACTAATTAAATAAACTGCTTGATCAAACCAACCCAAATCTAACGCATTAGATTGAAATAATAAATGTCTAGTAATACTACTAATCAAAAAAATCAACGTAGCAATCCCAATCGCTACTAAAAGTTTAAAGGGTAGTAATTTATTTTTTTCTAACATTATTAATTGTTAATTATTTTTTAATAGCCAAAATCCTGTATAGGTCATGCCCGAATCATCAGGTTGAACCAATAAAAAATGTAAGCCTTGAGCATCTTGTTTACGACTCTCAAAAGTCATTCCACTCTGGGCAATTTCAGCATCTTCAAAGGTTAATAAAACCCAGCGATCGCTTAAGCCTGCTTCTAGGATCATGCCCCCCGATTGTCCCACCTCAGTCGGAATAAAATTTAAACTGGCAGGGCTAATGGAATCCAACCACTGGGCTAAATAGCGGGATTGTCTGCCACCATAAATAATAACGCCTGGAATATTGACCGTTGAAGGAATACCTAAATTCAGAGGATAAAATTCTTCAGGTAATTGTTGATAAGGCATCGGGCGATCGCGGAAAAAATCTATCAATTCCCCCGCAGGAAAAGCCGCAAAACGCCACTGTTCACCCCACAAATTATCAGGAACAGGTTGGGGGGGCGGTTGGTCTAACTTAAAGGTACTCTGCCAATCAGGATGACGTTGGGTTAATAAGTGTTTGAGCGCGACTGTGTGACGACTAGCCTCAATGGGGATGCCACATTCTTGGCCCGCTAGGGTTAATAAATTCAACGATTGAGGACGAAAAACTTGGATTTTTTCAGGCTTTTCTTTTTCTATAAGGGGTGTTAATTTTTCGATCAACCAAGCACTATTGACTTGCGATTGTACACAATTTTCTTCTGCAATAATGCGTCCTTGATTATCACAAATTAATAATTCCCAATTAATAACTTCTTTTTGATTAGAAGATGAAAATTTATAAAAATCTGCTTGCCAAATAGCCATAGATTAAAGTTTAATAAAAAATCAATTAAAATTACAAATAACGCTAAAATTAAAGAACTAGAATCATAATATTTAAATTTCCATGAGCGAGCAAACTTTATCTGAGGAATGGCTAGAAATTGGCATTATTGTAGCACCCCAAGGTTTACAGGGTGAGGTAAAGGTTTTGTCGAGTTCGGACTTTCCTGCGCGATTCACCCAAAAAGGCACACGTTGGCTGCAATCGCCCAAAGGAGAACCTCCTCAAGCGGTAAAACTGATCGCGGGTCGTTATTTAGACAGCAAAAATCTTTATATCGTCAAATTAGCCGAAATTCAAAATCGCAATCAAGCCGAATCTTTGCGCCATTATCGTTTACTGGTTCCTGCCAGCGATCGCTTACCCGTCGAAGACGATGAATATCATGTGGCTGACCTAATTGATTTGGAAGTTTATGAACAGCAAACAAGCGAATTAATTGGTGTTGTTAAAGATATTTTTTCAGCAGGGAATGATCTTTTAGAAGTTCAACTCATCCCTGAATTTATCGCCAAAAAATCTGTTCAAAATCAAGAAGAAATTGACAACAAAAAAGTCATGAAAAAACGAATTTTAATTCCCTTTGTCAAAGCGATTGTTCCTATTGTGGACATTAAAAACAAACGGATTGAAATCGATCCCCCCGCAGGTTTATTAGATTTATAAAATTATTTTCAGCACAGACAAAATTGTAGCACTTACTTGAAAGAAGAAAATCACAGCTGAAATGAAAGAGACTTGGCTTTCTGGGATTTGTTAGGTCGCGTCTGATTCATTCGGGTCATTCACGAAACTTGTTAAACTCCAACATGAAAATCCCCGATCGCGTAGAGTTGTATATTACAATTTGTAAATAAATGTTTCAGGAATAGGCAGGAATGCGAGTTGCAATCGTTGGTGCAGGTTTAGCAGGAATGGCAACGGCTATTGATCTAGTCGATGCGGGTTGTGAAGTCGAAATTTTTGAATTTGATAGAGTTCGAGACGGTGCCCCAGCCTTTC
>CAYZWO010000071.1:0-2014 GCA_964482215.1 uncultured bacterium | reverse complement strand
ATTTTTGAATCTCGTCCTTTTGTCGGTGGAAAAGTCGGCAGTTGGCAAGATCCCGACGGAAACCACATTGAAATGGGATTGCACGTCTTTTTTGGCTGTTATTACAATTTATTTGCCCTGATGGAAAAGGTGGGGGCGAAAAACGCGCTACGGCTGAAGGAACATACCCACACCTTCGTTAATAAGGGCGGCAGATTAGGCGCATTAGATTTTCGTTTCATTACGGGCGCACCCTTCAATGGTTTAAAAGCCTTTTTTACCACTTCTCAACTGTCGGCGGTTGATAAATTGGCTAATTCTTTGGCGTTAGGAACTAGCCCCATTGTGCGTGGTCTAGTGGACTTCGATGGAGCCATGAAAACCATTCGGGAACTCGATAAAGTTAGTTTTGCTGATTGGTTCCGCAGTCATGGGGGCAATGATGGCAGTTTGCGGAAAATGTGGGATCCCATTGCCTACGCGTTGGGCTTTATCGACACAGAAAATATCTCAGCCCGTTGTATGTTAACCATCTTCCAGTTTTTCGCAGCGAAAACGGAAGCTTCGGTATTGCGGATGTTGGAAGGTTCCCCCGATGAATATTTACATAAACCCATCGTTAAATATTTAGAAGACCGAGGTGTTAAAATCCACACCCGACGGCAAGTTCGAGAAATTTATTTTACCGAAAATGACGGTCAAGCTCAGGTCACAGGACTCGCGATCGCGAATGGAGAAGCGACGGAAACGATTATAGCCGATGCCTATGTCTGCGCCTGTGACATTCCAGGTATTCAGCGATTACTACCTGAAGCATGGCGTAAATGGGCGATTTTTGACAATATCTATAAACTGACTGCGGTTCCTGTGGCAACAGTTCAGTTACGCTTTGATGGTTGGGTAACGGAATTGCACGATCCCGTCAAACGCAAACAACTGGAAAAAGCGGAAGGGTTAGATAACTTGCTTTATACCCCCGATGCTGATTTCTCCTGTTTTGCTGATTTAGCCCTCACCAGTCCTGCCGATTATTACCGTGAAGGTCAAGGCTCGTTATTGCAGTTAGTGTTAACCCCTGGCGATCCCTTTATCAAAGAGAAAAATGAAGTCATTGCCCAGCAAGTTCTCAAACAAGTTCAAGAATTATTCCCCTCCGCACGGGAGTTAAAAATGACCTGGTACAGCGTGGTTAAATTAGCCCAATCTCTCTATCGAGAAGCCCCCGGCATGGATCCCTATCGTCCTTCCCAGAAAACCGATATTCCCAACTTTTTCCTCGCAGGAAGCTACACCCAACAGGATTATATCGATAGTATGGAAGGGGCGACAATTTCGGGACGACAAGCCGCTAAGGTTATCCTCGATAGCGCGATCGCGATTAAACAATTGCAAACTCAAACCAGCTAGTCGGTAATAATTGCTAAAATCTATTCAATTGATTTATTTTTCTCAATCCCCCCATCCTAAACATGGCAAACTGGTTAGAACATAGCGTACAGGTCGAAGTTGATGCCCCCATTGATCTGGTGTGGAATCTCTGGTCAGATTTAGAGCAAATGCCCCGTTGGATGAAGTGGATTGAGTCCGTAACGGTCTTAGAAGATAATCCTGAGTTATCCCGTTGGAAATTGGCTACGACAGGCTTAGAATTCACTTGGCTATCCCGCATCCTTAAAATCACGCCTCACCAGATTATTCAATGGGAATCGGTGGATGGACTGCCCAATCGAGGAGCCGTTCGTTTTTACGATCTGCATGGTAAAAGTGTCGTTCGGTTGAGCATTGCCTACGCAATCCCAGGTTGGTTGGGTAAGTTAATGGATAACTTATTTTTAGGTCGTGCGGTTGAATCGACGGTTCAAGCCGATTTAGAACGATTTCGGGAATATGTTACCAAGCTTCAAGCAAATTCTTAACTTATTCAGTTCTTATTGTTTATTTATAGGACGTTGCATAATAGAGATATGAATGGAGGAAAGAAAAATGCAATGTCCAGAATGTAAATCAACCCATATTCGTAAAAATGGCATCAATA
>CAYZWO010000070.1:0-21660 GCA_964482215.1 uncultured bacterium | reverse complement strand
CTACACTTCTTTCTTCAACCCATACTTTTCTCTTTTTGTCAATGCGTAACTCCTAGCTAAAACTAAGCCTTGACACAAATTACTTTACAAACCCACCCAGCCTACAAGAGCTAAACTAATTTTATTTCCTTAAAAAGGTGAAATTGAATCAATCGCACTATAAACCAAGCTAATTAAAGAGCCTGTGTAGTTAGCCTCTTTTTCTGTAGCAACGTATGGGAAAAAAGCAAAGCCCATACTCAAATCTAACGATGCATCTACATAACCTCTTGGTGAAGATCTACGAAATAGTCCTCTGTCGTTATTTTTATTAATATCTGTACCTCCAGTCGTCACAACACTTAATCCCATAGTTCCCCCTCCAAAATTTATACTTCCTCCCAAACGACCATAACCACCATAGGAAATACCAGCATTAGCAATATTAGTAAATCCTGAAAAAGCTGCGCGTGCAAGATAAGGATTTCGGAAGAAAATACCAGGACTGTAAGCAGTTCCATTACCAATTCCTACGGATATCCCCTCTCTCCATGCTCCTACTCGTCCTTTACCTACAGTACTCAAACTAGCTACCGACCAATCTATAATCGCACCAACTAAAACAAAATCATTTGGCTTAACATCTTTGGTTTTTATACCGACAATGGTTACTCCCCATACGTTTTTGAAAAAATTTAAAAATACTAATTCTGATTCAACAATAGGTTTTCCAAGTATAGCACTTCCTGTAACTGCGCCAATAGCTAGAATTCCCTGGAAAATACTTAATCCCATAAGAGTTTCAGATAACGAAAATAATCCTAAAGGATCTATATTGACTACAGGATTAGCATTTGCATAGAGATAACGATTTAAGGTAATTGGATTTTTTGAAAAACCTTCAAATACATCACGATTAGTAAACCGTCCACTATTAACATCCAAATACCTTGCTCTTAAATAATCCAAAGCTAAATTAGGATCGCGTTGTTCTCCTGCAAACAAATATAAATTCTTCGTATTTCCTAACTGCTTAATAATTTCTCCAAAAGCTTCATAAGCATAAGCATCGGTCAATAAACCATTAATGTCTGTCAAAGCGCGGGTACTACCTAATCCATCCACATGATAGAAAGAAGACTGATTATTGCGGAGTTGAGAAATTAAATCATGCCCATAAATATAGCTTGCTTTAATTATTTTACTCGGTGTATATTCCTCTAAAACTTGAGCATAATCACGGTTTTTATCGATTAAAAAGCGAGTTTCTTCACCATTAACTATTTGGCTAATTCTGATGCCATCTGCGTCGTATTCATTAATAACATCATTTATACCGTCTCCATCCGTATCTGCACCAACTAAACGGTTTTCAGCATCCCAAGTGTAGGTTGTGGTTGCCGTTCCTGTGGTTTTAGTTAATGTATTGCCGTTGTTGTCATAGGTATAAGTTGTTGAAGTTCCATTTGTGACTTCTTTTAAGAGCCGATCATTTGCATCATACTCATACACCGTATTGCCTTTCAAAGAATCATTACGGCTTAAACGATTACTAACTACATCATAGGTATAACTAATCGTGCGGGTGGTTCCGTCAATAATTTCTTCTTGTAATAGACGATAGAGTGCATCATATTGATAGTTACTTCGACGACCATCTTGCTCAACGATCGCTAACCGATTTCCTACCTTATCTAGGGTATAGCGGAAACTATTGATCACTCCGTTACTATTGCTATTTTGGAGATAAAGCAAGCGGTTTAACAGATCATATTCACGAGTTTCTGTTGTACCATTTGGCAATGTTGTTTTAACTAAATTCCCTGCTAAATCGTAGGTATAGGTTGTCACCCCATTTTGCGGATCTGTAACGGTTTTCAGACGATTTTGTTCATCAAAACTGTAAGTGGTTGTACCTGATGGAACTGTAACGGAAGTACGATTGCCTGCTTTGTCATAAGTATATTGAATTGTCACACCATCAGGATCTATACGGGATAGTAGGAGATCTCGCGGATCATAGGTATAGGTAATGGTTCCGTTAGCTGTTGTCTCTGTTGCTCGTTGACCCGTTAGAGTATAGGTAAAGCTCACAGAGTTACCATCAGGTAACGCTTTCTTTAATAAACGGTTGCGCGGATCATATTCAAAGGTAATGGTTTGACCATTAAAGTCTGTTGCACTGAGTAAATTACCAACTGCATCATAACTATTCGTAGAACGTTGCCCCAAAGGTAATATTGTCGCTACTCGTCGCCCTAAAACATCGTATTCATAACGGGTAATTTGCCCTTTCGCATCCTGTTGGCTAATTAAATTACCCAATTCATTGTATTGATACTCAGTCCGTTGATTTAAAGCATCAATAACCGCCGTTAACTGACCTAACGCATTATATTCATATTGGGTTTTATTGCCTAATTGATCTGTTTTACCAACGACTCGGCCTGCCACATCATAAGTCGTTGAAATGCTACTATTATCAGCAAAAACTTGACCAATAGAACGCCCCAAACTGTCGTAGAGATATTGAGTAGTGCGACCCAAGGGATCAACCTGAGTTAATTGGCGACCTAACGCATCGTAAGTAACGGAAAGAATAGGATTATCACTATCATCATTAGGCGTTGCATCAGGCAGAATAGTCGCAATACGTCGTCCCGCTTTGTCATATTGATAACGAGTAATATTACCCCGCTCATCAACTTCTGCAATTAACCGTCCAGCCTTATCGTAACGGCTCTCTTTACGAGGATTATCGCCATCGTCATTCGGTGTTGCGTCAGGATAAAGGGTAAACGTTAATCGTCCTAATGCATCATATTGGAACTTCGTAATGCGTCCTAATTCATCAATTTCAGCAATAACTCGATTAGCAGCATCGTATTGTTTACGAGTACGGGGATTATCACTATCATCATTAGGCGTTGCATCAGGATAAATCGTCTCCAGCAATTGACCTGCATCACTGTAAATATATTTTGTGATTCGTCCTAACGCATCGATTTCTTGGACTTTATTGCCGTTAGCATCGTAGCTCATGCGGCTAACGTTACCTAATCCATCCGTGACTTTAATAACGTTACCTTTCTTGTCATATTCCGTTGTTGTTGTAACGGTTTTTAGACCCTCTGCCGTCGTTATTTGACGGGTTTCTGTGAGACGGTTGCCATTATCATCGTAGGTATAAGTTGTAATGTTTCCTAACGGGTCAATCTCTTTGGTTACATTGCCACGATAATCGTATTCATAACGGGTTGTTCCTTCCTCAGTACTTAAAGTTGTCAGTAATCCATTGGAGCTATAGGCTAATGTAATTGGGCCATTCGCTAATCCTGTAATAGCTGTAGGATTCCCCTTACTATCATAAGTATTCTTAACGACATTACCTAATGCATCCGTTGTGCTTAATAAATCTCCCTGAGCGTTGTAAGTATAACGAGTGATATTTCCTAAAGCATCCGTTTCGGTTAATTTATTGCGTTGGCTATCATAGGTATAAATTTTCGTTTCACCTTCAGGATTCGTTTCGCTGAGTAAATTATTATTCTCATCATAGGTACGACGAGTAATGCCACCTAACGCATCGATTTCAGTGACAACATTTCCTCGTAAATCATATTCATAAGTTGTGGAGTTTCCTAACGCATCCTTAACCGTATAAAGAGAATTATCAGGATTATATTCAAGCTGTACATTATTTCCTAAAGAGTTAAAGACTTTCGTTAAACGTCCATTTTGGTCATACTCATTTTTAACTCCTGTTTTACCTAATGGATCAATAACTTGCTCAAGATAATGAGGTTGCTGATTGTGATATTTGAATTGAGTAACATTATTTTCGCGATCGGTTACTTTAACTAGATCACCATTAACATCATATTCATATTTAATCCGATTCCCCATTGGATCAATTGCCGTAACAATTCGCCCTTTAGCATCCCGTTCAAAGGTGACTTGTTGACCATTACTGCTAACAATTCCGCCATCACTAAAGCTAAGAACATCTCCATTGCGATTAGTAATCGTATTAATGTTTCCTGTTGTCGCGTCAATGTTATAAACTACGCCTTCTTTAGTCGTTAATCGATAGGTATTACCCCAATCTTGAGGATTGTAATAACTATAGGCAGAACCCCCACTTAAGGGAATTACGCGACCATTATCTCCTTTAATTAAAACAATTCCTGCTGTATCAACTGTTAAGGTACTAGTGGAACCTTTATCAGCAACGAAAGTTGGAATAAATAAGGCTCTATTTCCCATCAAAGCAGTTAGAGGAATTCCCATTACTTTCATGGATTCTAATTTAAAAGTAAATCTTTCGCGTTTGCCACCAGGCAAGGTAATATAAACGGAATCGCCTTCTTTAAAGCCAACGCCTCGGATTCCTAAGTCTTCATAAAGTTCATCTTTGGGCAGACTGGTTCTTACTTGAGCATTACGGAATTCCATCCGCCAACCGTAACCAAAATCCTCTTGATTATTGCTTTGTAATGTGTCATAAGTACGGGTCAAAGCAATTGGAATACCTGAAACAGGAATCTCTAGATCGGTAAATGAAAGTTGGAAATTGCCAAGTTTTAAATCCCCTTTAACATCAAGTAATTGTGTAACACTATCACCCTTACCATTAACATCATAGGCAACCAAGCGGACTTGATAGGTATCATTAGGTAATAACGTAGGATCTAGCACTCCTAACACGCCATTATTAACCGTATTTGTGCCTCGGAACATTTCCTTAAAGGGACGGCTACCATCAGCAGGCGCAACTTCCAAGGCATAATAATCTAAATTCGTATCATTAACACTGCCCCTAATCTCTACAGGAGCCGTAATTTCAGTAATTCCTGTTAAGTCTAAGTTAACGGTTGGAGCTTCCGTATCAGTAGGATCGATAACATTAATGCTAGTCGTTGCTTCTGCTTGATTACCTGAGCTATCTACAGCCGATGCCTTAGCGGTAATTACCCCCGACGTTGTAGGAGTATAGGTAGCGACTCCATTACTATCAATAACGACAGCCTCACCATTAATCAATAGTTGCAAGTTAGCAATACCGACATTATCCGTCGCAACGACTTGGAACCAAACCGTTTCGCCCTGATTAACAAAATTAGCACTTCGATTAATCCTGACTAAAGGAGCGATCGTATCGGCTTCAACCTTTAACGTAAAGTTTTGATTAGCTTCTCCGCCTGCTTCATCGGTAACCGTCAAAGTAATTGAATAGTTGCCAATTTGATTGTTTTTGGGAGTCCAAATTAAACGTCCCTGTTGATCCAATGTCATTCCCAAAGTTTGAGAATTGGCATCCAGACGATAGGTTAAAGCACCCCCATCAGGATCGCTCGCTTGCACATCATAACGATAAATTTGATTAGGAATGGCACTTAATTTAGGAGTTGAACGAATGACGGGTAAACTATTTGCCTTAGCTGTTAAGGTATAACCTTGAGTAATCCCTAATCCTTCCGTATCAAAAGCCGCGACAACGACTCGATAATTGCCATTAATCGGATTTGTCCAAGTTAATAAGCCACTACTGGTATCAATGGTCATTCCTTGGGGAGATTCTAGCAATTGATAACGTAAGGTTTGCCCATCAGGGTCAGTTGCAATAACTTGATAGCGATACGGATTACCAACATTGGCAACGAAACTAGGTGTTGACGTAATATTAGGTGCCCAATTAATCTCAGTATTACTGACTTCGAGACGATAGGTTTGGGTGGTTGTCGCGCCCTGGGCATCAGTAACCATGACATCAATGTCATAGCTGCCAACTTGAGTCGGTATCCACTGAACTTGCCCTGTCGCATCGATCACCATACCATTAGGACGACGACCCAAACTATAGGTAAGAGGGCTATTTTCTGGATCTATCGCCGCTACAGCATATTGATAAGTTTGCCCCACTGCTGCGCGAGTGATGGGAGTGGAAAGAATATTAGCAGGGCTATTCGTTCCTTGTACTAATAGGTTAAAGGTCTGAGTGCTGTAAGCTCCATAGGCATCCATTAAACGAATCGTAATGGGTTGAGTTCCTAATTGATTGCTTTGGGGCTGCCAGCGTAAGATTCCTTGTTGAACATCCAGAATCATTCCTGTTGGAGCCTGCTCCAAACTCCAGAAGAGTAAATCTCCGTTGGGATCTTGCCCTGTTAAGTTATAGGCATAAATCTGTTCAATATTGGTAACTAAATTGGGAGCAGAAGTAATAACAGGAGCACGATTGCTGGTTTGATGGCTGACGTTTAATTGATAGGTTTGCTCTGTTGTTAAGCTTCCATCACTGGCTTGGATGGTAATCGTCTGTTGTCCTGCTTGGGCTGCGGTAGATTCCCAGACAATTAGCCCTTTATCAATGGTCATTCCCATCGGAGCATTGATTAAACGATAAGTAAGAACGTCTCCATCAGGATCAATGGCTTCAACTTGATAGAAATAGGAACTACCGATACGGGTTGTTGTACGAGGTATTGAGGTAAAGATCGGAGCCTGATTATTAGTGGCAGCGTTAACGGTCAAAGTAACTGTTTGGAAAGCTTGACCACCCTTACCATCGGCTACTTTGACAGTAAATTGATTAACTCCAATTTGACTATTATTGGGAGTCCAACTGACTAACCCTGTTGCTGCATCAATAATTATTCCGTTAGGCGTACTATTGGTAAAACTATAGGTTAGGGTGTCATTATCAGGATCGATTGCTGTTGCATGGAATTGAAATGTTTTACCACTTTGGGCTTTAGCATCATTGGGAACAATCGAAGTGAACAGAGGAGAGTGATTATCAGAAAGCAATTCAACTTTAAGGTACTGTAGAGCCGTTCCTCCTCGCCCATCTCTTACCGTTATTAGAATGTTAAAGACAGGATAAGCCAACACTAAGTCATTACGGTTACGATCAATGGCGGCTTTATTAATTTGTTGTAGTTCTTGATAGGCTTTTTCAACTTGTTGTTTGGTCGGACTCCAGACTACTATGCCACTTTCGGAATCAATAGTCATTCCTTCAGGAGCAAAATTCAATTGATAGGTAAGTGGATCACCATTAGCATCGCGGGCATTCGCATCATATTTAAAAACTTCTCCTGATCGAAGCTGTACATTATCAGGAGGGGTAGAAAGAAAAACAGGTGATTGATTAGGCGGTTGAGAAACTTTATTTAATCCAAAAAGATGGCTAAAAGTCTCACCTTGTAGCGTTATTGTGTCGATAATGGGTAATTGATTAGTAGAAGGAGCCGTTAGAGTTGAGCCATTGGGAACTTCTACGCGCACAGTATAGTTACCAGGAATCAGATTATCAAAAGTATAGTAATACTTAGTATTACCTAAAGTATTAAAAGTCTGATCGTCTTTGGTAATGCGGAAGGGTTCATCGGGATCAAGAACTTGATTATTATTGAGGTCTAAATAAACCGTAACTCCTTCTTTCCAAGGTTCAAGGGAATAACGATCATCAAAGCCAAAGAAAATATTATAAAGTTCATCAAAATCAATAACTTGAATAGCATTAGGATCAATTGCTTTTAATGTTTCAGTAGTAGCAGCTTCTCCAATAGCAAACGCTGTAATATTTCCACCTTTTGATTTGAGATCATCAATAGTAACTTTAGCTCGATCTTTGTCGAATTCATCGTCGTAACCATCAGACATGAAAATGAAGTTTGGATCACCTGGTAAGACATCAAATAAAGCATCAATTTTATCTAGGGCCGTATGAATATCGGTTCCTCCCTGAATCATGCCTGGAGTTAACGATTTTAAAATTTGGTGAATATCATAAACACCATCATGATCTGCATCCGCGATCGCCGTTGTGTATGGTTGTAAACCAGGGGTTGTTAGATCTAAATCTTGAATAAAAGCATCAGAACCAAAAATAATCAGTCCAATTTTGACGCGATCGCCTGCACCTTGGGCGATAATAGCATCTAATAGTACTTGAGCCGCCGCGACCTGAGCATCCACAACAGTTTCAATATCTTCATATTCTCCTTTTTCTCGGAAGGGCGCAGCAGAACTACCTGAAACGTCAATAGTAAAGATGACAGCAGGATTGTCTCCTTGAATGAGTTTGGTATCACGGAAACCATTACCATTAAGGTCATCAAATACGCCTCCGCGAATAGTCCCCAATTTTCCGAATACATCAATAGTGAAAGTTTGTCGATCCCAACCACCACGACGATCATTCACTTCAACGGTGAAAGTTGCCTGAGATCCAGCTAGGACGCTGGCATCTGGGAACCAGAGTAATTCTCCTGACTCATTATTAATGAAAGCTCCGACGGGTGCATCTAAAAGACGATAAACCAACGGATCTCCATCGCCATCAATTGCTTTGAGTTGATAGCGATAAGCTTTAGTATCTAGAGCAAAACGTTTTTCAGGTTCACTAATAATTACAGGATTACTGTTATCAGGATCAGCCCAGAGACGAATTTGATAGTCTTGAATAGCTGTCGCGCCTTGAGTATCTTTAACAGAGATTTTGACGGGAAATAAGCCTAATTGATCAGGATTATTGTTAGCAGTTTCCCCTGTGCCAGGGGTAAGAATATCAGTCGGTTTAGCCCCAATCCGAGTGACTCGGAAATTATAATCAATTTTGCTACTATCGGGGCCGCCTTGTAAAAGAAGATAGTAGTCTCCTGTTTCAGGAATAACTATTTCTGTATCGGTATTTTGAAAAGTGCTAAATAATTGATTATTGCCTGCACTAAATAACTTCCAATAATAGTTTTGATAATACCACCAAGGCTGATTAGGCGTATCACTTGACCAAGCTAAATTATCAAAATAAAGTGTTTCACCTGCCTTCGCCCGCAATTTAAAAATTTGACTTTGTTGACCATTTAGAATCGAGCCGACTACTGGTACATTATAGTTAATTTCAGGAGAATTGGAAGAGTCTAAAACCTGAAAAGCATAACTTTGCTGATTTGCCCAACCCCAATTATTTTGGACTAATACTTGATAGAGTCCATTTTGACTAAGAATTAGAGGAGAACTATCATTCCACCAATATAAATTACCAGAGTTTGTATAGATTTGAGTACCATTAGGATCGTAAATATTGACATTAATGCCATCTCCATAAAGAGAATTAAAGAAAATTCTTTGTCCAGCAATTCCACTAAATGTATAAATTTTAGCTGCTAAATTATTTAATGCGCCTGAAGTTGTACCTCCAATTTCTAAGTAATTTGTATTACGAGAAGCAAGGGTTTTAGGAACTTCTAAAAGATTAAATTGATAATTTCCTGAACTTGATTGATAATAGCCATAAATTTGTATTTTATAATTACCAGTTTGCTCTAATAAAATAAGCCGATCCTCTCGATCATCCATAATAAGAGAACCATCAGGATTATAAAAACGAGTTCTGATTTGCCAGTCAGGATTTTGATTATCAAATAAAAGTAATGTTCCTGCATTAGCCGTAAAGTTATAGTCAACAACTTGACCACTATTCAATGTTCCACTTTGAACAATATTTAACCCTGTTGTTGTGACTGATGTTGGTGTAATGTCAGTAATTTTAAAGCTGTATTCAACAGAATTACTACTATTACCAAGAACGGCAAGGGTATAAATATCAGTTGTCGGTAAAATAGCTGTGAAATCGGGATTATTGACATCGGGAGCTTTAACAATTCCTCCACTCGCATTGTATAAAATCCAATTGGCTCCACTCCATTGATTTTCTGTTAGATCAAACTTAAGTTGTTGTCCTGCTTTACCATTAACCTGATATAGTTTAGCCTGATTCCCCTGCTCCAATTGCCCTATAATTAAATTCCCTAACGTTACAACAGGAGCTTGACGGCGATCGCTTAAGACAAAACTATAATTTCCTGTTGTGTCACCATTAGCATCAATCACTAAGCGATAGGTTCCGTTGCTCGGCAATGTGAAAGCTCCCCAATCACTATTCGTATCTCGATCAATCAGTAGAACATCATTAAATCCATACAGACGGGCTTTAAGGCTAGGAGCACCGACCAGAGCATCAAAGAATAATAATTGTCCCGCTTGACCTGTAAAAGTATAAGTATCTTGTTCACCAGGTTCACTAATACTTCCAGTAATCAAAGAACCTAATGTTAGATTATTAGTAACTAAGTCAGATGTAACTAAACGGAATTGATAATTTGAATTACTTCCTTGCCCACCTTGAGCAACTAATAAATATTCACCTTTATCTAACCAAAATTCCTGATCAGTTAATAAGTTATTGTAAGTAATTAATTGACCACCGTTACCATATAAAATCCAGTAGTTCGCACTATCTCCTATTTGAGTATCAAAATAAAGATAAGTTCTGTTTGTTAATGTGAAACGATAACTATCAGCTTCAAGACCGTTATTATCTAAGGTTCCAATAATATCGGTATCTAGATTAATTACTGTTGCATCAGCCTTATCTAATAAACGGAAACTGTAGTTACCAATTCCATCTCTTTCCCCATCAATGACGACCTGATAAATTCCATTCATTGATAACGTTAAGCCGTCATTAGGGCCGCGATCGCTTTGGCTATTTGCATTAAATAGTTCTCTTCCTATTGGATCAAAGAAACGGAAACGAAGAGAATCTCCTCCTAACGCATCATAGAAAAGTTGTTGTCCTACTGTTCCTATAAAGGTATAAGTATCCTGCTCTCCTACTTCACTAATTGTGTTAGTGATAACTGTACCAAGAGTATAGGAGGTACTAATTAATTCGGGAGTAACAAGGGTCAGATCATAGTTTCTATTATCTGGGCTATTTCCCCACATTATTAGCCAATATTTGCCAGGGTCTAGCCACATTTCTGTGTCATTTGATAATGGCTGGGAATTAACACGCTGACCATTCTCACCGTAAAGAATCCAAGCATGAGAAGCTGAACCATTATGAGAATCAAAATATAAATACTGTCGTTCAGTTAAAGTAAATTGATAACTATCGGATTCAAAACCACCGTTTTCAAATGTTCCCGTAATATTTGTATTTAGATTAATTACTGTTGCATCGGCTCTATCTAACAAACGGAAACAATAGTTACCAACTCCATCTCTTTCTCCATCAATAACCACTCGATAGGTTCCATCCATTGTTAAGGTTAAACCTATATAGGGGTCACGATCATAACGACTATCTTCATTAAAAAATTCACGTCCTGTGGGGTCATACACACGAAAACGTAAATAATCGCTACTCAAAACGTCGTAGAAAAGTTGCTGTCCTGCTTTTCCTGTAAAGGTATAAGTATCCTGCTCTCCTACCTCATTAATACGGCTAGTAATGATTGTTCCTAACGTCATCAATGCAGTACTAAATTGAGGAGTCACAATCCTCATTTGATAATCATTAGTACTACCATATCTATCTGCTTCATTGTCTTGCAGTATTAACCAGTACTCTCCAGGGTCTAACCAAAATTCTGCATCGTTATAAGAATCTGAGCTATACCATTGATCAAAAGTTCGGCTTGTAATTAATTGACCATTAGAACCATAAAGAATCCAAGCATTATTATAGTCACCAATTTGTTTATCAAAATAAAGATATGTTCTGTCTGTTAGAGTAAAGCGATAACTATTTGATTCATAACCCCAATTGTCCAATGTTCCAATAATATCAGTGTCTAGATTAATTATTGTTGCATCTGCTTTATCCAATAAACGGAAATTATAGTTACCGATGTAGTCTATTTCTCCATCAATAACCACTCGATAGATTCCATTCATTGTTAATGTCAAACCACTATTAGGGCCGCGATCATTGCGGTTGTCTGCATTAAAGACCTCTCGCCCTGTCGGGTCAAAGAAGCGGAAACGAAGATAATTTCCTCCTATCCCATCTAACCCATCATAGAAAAGCTGTTGTCCTGCGATTCCTTCAAAGGTATAAGCATCCTGCTCTCCAACTTCACTAATAGTGCCAGTAATGGTTGTGCCAAGAGCCATCGCAGTAGTATTTAATTGAGGAGTAACAATTCGCAACTTGTAATCATTACTACTGCCATTCCACCCATCTGCTCCATTGCCTTGCAGAATCAGCCAATATTCTCCCGAATCCAGCCATAGTTCTGCATCATTGTGAGAGTCTGAATAATAATCTTGATAGAAACTCCGACTTGTAATGTATTGACCCCCTGAACCATAGAGAATCCAAGCATTGTCATAAACCCCAAACTGTTTATCAAAATAGAGATAAGTTCTGTCTGTTAGAGTAAAGCGATAACTATCTGATTCAGAACCCCCGTTATCGAAGGTTCCTGTAATATCGGTATCAAGATTAATAACCGTTGCATCGGCTTTATCAAATAAACGGAAACCATAACTACCCGTTGCGTCTCGTTCCCCATCAATGATAACTTTATAGGCTCCATTCATCGTCAAAGTTAAACCATTGTCAGGGGCGCGATCGTAACGACTTTCCATATTAAAGATTTCTCTGCCAATGGGGTCAAAGAAACGGAATCGAAGATTAGCATCGCCAAAACCATCATAGAAAAGTTGTTGTCCTGCTGTTCCTTCAAAGGTGTAGGCATCCTGCTCTCCTTGCTCACTAATAATGCCAGTAATAGTTGTGCTAAGAGTCATAGGAGCCGTATTTAGTTGAGGAGTAACAATTCGTAACTTGTAATCATTACTACTACCATTCCATCCTTCTGCCCCATTTCCTTGCAGAATCAGCCAATATTCTCCTGAGTCTAGCCACAGTTCTGCATCATTGTGAGAGTCTGAATAATAATCTTGATAGAAACTCCGACTTGTAATGTATTGACCCCCTGAACCATAGAGAATCCAAGCATTGTCGTAAACCCCAAACTGTTTATCAAAATAGAGATAAGTTCTATCTGTCAGAGTAAAGCGATAACTATCGGCTTCAAGTCCTCCATTATCAAACGTTCCAATAATATCAGTATCTAGATTAATTACTGTTGCATCAGCCTTATCTAATAAACGGAAACTATAGTTACCTGAATTATATTCCCACGCCCAATTGCTTAAAGTAATTTGGTAAGTCCCATTCATTGCCAATACAAAACCACTATTAGAGCCGCGATCATAACGACTATCGCTATTAAAAATTTCTTGTCCAGTTGGGTCATAGAGGCGAAGCGCAAAATATTGACCGCCTAAACTGTCGTAAAAAAGTTGTTGTCCCACCGTTCCTGTAAATGTGTAGGTATCAACTTGATTTGTATTGCTAATAAATCCATTAACAATACTGCCAAACGTGAGAGGAGTCCCTGTTAATCCTGTTATGGTTGGAATTTGTCCTAAATCAGTAAGGGTAAATTGATAATTATCTGTATTATCAGCATTTCCATTAATTCGTAAAGTATATTGTCCTGACTCGGTTAGAGTAACTGGAGTTGTGATTTGATCAGAAAGCCAACGACTAAAAATTTGATTTCCACTGGGGCTATAGAGATAAGCTAACGTTGATTGATATTGCCCAGAAGTAAGTATATTAAAAGCAATTTGTTGCCCTATTCCACCTGTAAACGTGTAAGTATCTTGCTCTCCTTTCTCAGCAATATTACCGCTAATAGCAGTATTAAAAGCTAAAGGAGTAATTGTTGAAACATCAGGCGTAATTAAACGCAAACTATAAGTGGAATTATTAACATCACTATAACCCTGCATTATGAGATAATAATCGCCTTGCTCTAACCAAAACTCTGCATCAGAATTGAGATTATTAGAAGTAATAGGTTGACCATTAGTATTGTAGAGAAGCCAAGTATTGGTTGCTGACTGGCCATCAAAATAAATATAGGTACGCTCTGTTAAACTAAACCGATAACCAATACTACCTGCGGCTGACTCATCAAAAGTTCCTGTAATATCTGTATCTAAATTAATTACCGTTGCATCAGCCTTATCTAATAAACGGAACTTATAATTTCCTGTAACGCTGTAACCATCTTGATCTCGTCCTCCATCAATGACTAATCGATAAGTCCCGTTAACAGCGAACACTAAACTATCATTAGTTCCTCGGTCATTCCGACTATCATGTCGCCAGAGTTGTCGTCCACTCGGATCGTAAAGATAGGCATATAAGAAATCACTTCCTAAACTATCAAAAAATAATTGCTGTCCTGCTGTACCTATAAAGGTATAGATATCCTGTTCGCCTTTTTCACCGATATTGCTACTAACAATATCACCAATAGTTAAAGGAGTAATTGTTGAAACATCAGGTGTAATTAAACGTAAGCTATAAGTGGAATTATTTACATCACTATAACCCTGCATTATTAGATAATAATCGCCTTGCTCTAACCAAAACTCTGCATCAGAATTGAGATTATTAGAAGTAATAGGTTGACCATTAGTATTGTAGAGAAGCCAAGTATTGGTTGCTGACTGGCCATCAAAATAAATATAGGTACGCTCTGTTAAACTAAACCGATAACCAATACTACCTGCGGCTGACTCATCAAAAGTTCCTGTAATATCTGTATCTAAATTAATTACTGTTGCATCCGCTTTATCTAATAAACGGAAACTGTAGTTACCAATTCCATCTCTTTCTCCATCAATGACAACCTTATAGGTTCCGTTCATTGCTAACGTTAAATCACGATCAGGGCCGCGATCGCCGCGACTATCTACATTAAATAGCTCACGACCTGTTGGATCAAAGAAACGGAAACGAAGATAATCTCCTCCTAACGCATCATAGAAAAGTGGCTGTCCTACTGTCCCTTCAAAGGTATAAGTATCCTGCTCTCCAACTTCACTAATACTGCCACTAATGGTTGTTCCTAATGTCATAGGAGCCGAATTTAATTGGGGAGTAACAATTCGTAACTTGTAATCATTACTGCCGCCAGTCCATGATTCTGCTCCATTACCTTGCAGAATTAACCAATAATTACCAGATTCTAACCACAGTTCTGCATCATTATACGAATCTGAATTTTGTCCTTGATAGAAAGTTCGATGAGTAATATATTGACCATTAGAATTGTAGAGAATCCAAGCATTATCGTAATTTCCTACCTGTCCATCGAAATAGAGATAAGTTCTATCTATTAATGTAAAGCGATAACTATCGGCTTCAATACCTCCATTATCCAAGATTCCGATGATATCAGTATCTAGATTAATTACTGTTGCATCCGCTTTATCTAACAAACGGAATTTGTAGTTACCTGTAACACCGTAACCATCCTGATCCCGTCCTCCATCAATGACTAGTTTATAAGTCCCGTCAATAGTAAAGATTAAACCATCATTCGTTCCGCGATCATTCCGACTATCATGCTGCCAGAGTTGTTGCCCACTTTGATCATAAAGATAAGCATATAAGAAATTGCTTCCTAAACTATCAAAGAATAATTGTTGACCCGCTTTTCCTGTAAAAGTGTGAATATCCTGCTCACCTTTTTCACTAATAGCTCCTTCAATAACAGTATTTAAAGCTATTGATTTGGTAATTAAATCAGGTGTAATTATTGTAAAAGAGTAATTTACTGTACTAATAAACGAGGAATTACCACGTAAAGCTAAAATATATTCGCCATCTGTCGTTATATTGACCTCCATATCATTAAAATTATCGTCAGACGCAATAATCTGATTAGCGGAATTGTAAAGAACCCAATCTAGCGTTCCGCTTTGGCTCAATTTATCAAAATAAAGTTTTTGACCTTTATTTGCTGTAAAACGGAATAAATCATCTTCAGAACCAGGACTTAATGTACCTTGAATAACAGTATCTAGAGTAATAGTAGGAACTAAACTAGACTCAATTAAGCTAAAGGCATAGGTTCCAATTTGTGCGCCTTGAGGATTTACTACAATCCGATAATTACCATCTTCTTCCAAAGTAAATAACTGGTTATAATTCCACAATAAATAAGTGCCATCAACAATTTTTCGATTACTGGGACTATAAATATCTACTCGCCATTGATCATAATTGCCAGAGAATTGTAAAGGATCAAAATAAATTTTTTGTCCTTTCATGCCACTAAAATTAAATTCTGCATTCTCTCCAGGTAAACTAATTCGCCCTAAGACTGTATCTCCTAACAATAAAGCAGCAGGTGGAGTCCAATTTATTTCCCCTGTTGATTGATTAATGGTCATTCCCTCTGGCCCAATTACCAAATTATAAGTAAAGGGATAATTTTTATCAGGATCAATGGCATTGGCATCGTATTGATAAAGATGATTAATATAAGCATCTACAACTGGGCTTGAAGTAAAAATAGGAGGACGATTAGGCGATGTATTAATAACCGATAAGGTATAACTTTGTTGCGCGAAGCCACCCCGACTATCCGTAACTTCAACTTTAATTACCTGATTACCAATATCCGTCGTCGCTGTTTGCCAATTAATTAGACCCGTCACAGCGTCAATAGTCATTCCTTGAGGAGCCACTAATAATCGATAACTTAAATTGTCTAAATCAGGATCAGTAGCATTGACATCATATTGATAAGCTCGGCCGCCAATAATTTCTAAATCAGGCTGAGTTTGAATAATCGGATTGCGATTGATAACCGCTAAAACGACGACATCATAAGTAAACTGAACTTGATTAGGATTAAAGAAAACTAAACTACGGCTATTAGTAATTTGATTAAAATCGAGCTTGCCATTAATTAATAAATCTGTAAAGTCATAGTAGGGTAAACCCTCTAAGGTGACTCCATCTGTATTTTGTACCTGTACTGTTGGATCACTAATATTTTTAATTGCCACTAATAAATTAGTGTTAACTCCGTAGCTGCCAATATTCTTAAGATTAAAATCGGCATAAACTAAATTAGTATCATTATTAAAAGTTGTGCGCTGATATTGAACCTTCATGGAGTTGCTAACATCAACCAGATTGGTCAAATTAGGCGGATTAACTGCCCTTCGTAACGCTGAAATTGCAGGAGTCGCAACGGGAGCAACAGTTCCTGCGGGTGCATTCTCTAAGCTTATGTCTGTAATCCTGACCTGAGTAGCTGTGTCTTGATCATTATTCACTAAACGCAAGACTAAATTGCCCGTTGTATTGGGCTGAATACCAACTAAATTAACGCGAATAATTCCTGTATTTGCATCATAGGTTACGCCAGGAGCTAAGCTTGCTGTTAAACCTTCTGTGATATTGAAAAATGCTGTTTTACTACTACCAATGGTATGGACTAAAGAATTACCTTGAGCATCCACTAACTCAACTTCAAAAGCATCTTTAATAGAATTTGTATCCGTTTGATCAAAACTTAAACCCTCGATCTTAAACTGTAGAATCGTTGGAGTTGATGGAACCGTAATAATTTTCTGAAGAGAAGGGCTAAAATTATTTGCTTCTTTGAGTAAAGCACTGACCGCTAAAGTATAACTTTGAGTCGCAATTAATCCGCCAGTATCTTGAACTTTCCACTCAAAAATATGATTACCTATATCATTGATGGTTGGTACTTGTGATAATAAGGCAACTCCATTACTGATATCTGTCTTTGTCCAATTAAGGGGATTTTGGATTTGGGAAATCGTTAAAATGTCGTTTGTATCAGGGTCTTGTGCCTTAATTTCATACTGATAAGCCGTACCGACTTCTGCTGTCAGTATTGGTTGACTAATAAAGAAGGGAGCTTCATTAACATCGGTAATTTGAATAACAAAATTTTTCTCAAGACTTAAGCCTCCCTTATCAATTGCTTTTATCCGCAGAGCGTAATTGGCTTTCGCTTCAAAATTGGGAGAATCTTTAAGTCTTAGCTCATTACCAATCAAAGTAAATGATCCGTTATCTTCACCGCCTGGATTATTGACTAATTCATAGGTTAAACTATCACCAACATCGGGATCTTGACCACTAATAATTCCCACAAGGCTATTAGCTGCAATATTTTCAGCCAAGCTATTATTACTAAGATTAATATTCGTTGGAGCTTCATTAATATCCGTAACATTAATCGTGGAAGCTTTTTCTAAAAAGAGTCCATCTTGATCCGTCGTTCGGACTCGGATTTGATAAGTGGCTTTTTGCTCAAAATCGGGGCTTTGCTTAATATGTAATTCATTTCCCACTATGACAAACGAATTATTATCTAAATCCCCTTCTCCTATAACCAATTGATAACGATGGGTATCTCCTCCATTAATATCAACAGTGCTGAATTGAGCGATCGCACTATTATCTGGAACATTTTCATTGACAGTTGTAGGCGTTAATTCTAAGGCGGTAGGTGCTTTATTTCCCGCATCGTCATTAATAATGGTGCCTAGAGCCTCACTGTTACCCAGAGTGCCATTAATGGCATTTTTTAAACGGAGTGTAAATACTTCATCAGCTTCATTAACTAAATCACCAACAATAGATACTTCAATAAAACGACGAGTTTCTCCAGGAATAAAAGTAAGACTGCCGATAGTCTGTTGATAATCTTCTCCAGCTTTTGCTGTTCCATCTACAGTTTCATAGTCAACCGTGACAGGAACACTTGCGGCTTCTGATAAAGTAACTTCAAATTGCGCTTTAGTAGCTCCTCCATCTCCTTCAACAATGCTAGTATTTTGAACGGTAATTGTTGGTAGCGGATCATTATCTAAAATTGTGCCAATACCCGTTTTCTGAGTAATTAAGACATTATTAACATTGGTTAACTTAACATTGAAACTTTCTGTTAACTCATAACGGCGATCGCCTTTAACTTTGATTGAAATTATTTTCTCTACTTCACCTGGGGCAAAGGTTAACGTTCCTGTTTGCGCTTCATAGTCTTCTCCTGCTTTAGCTGTATCATCTTCAGTCATAAATTCTACTGTTACTGCTTGCTCAGAAACTTGAGACAAACGAACGGCAAAATTGGCTTGCTGAGTTCCATCATCTCCCTCTGTAACCGTTACATTACTGATAGATAGATTGGGTAAAAGAGGCGTTAAATTATCATTATCCAAAATTGTGCCAATACCTGTTCCCTGAGTAATTAAGGCATTGTTGACACTAGTTAACTTAAGCTTGAAACTTTCTGTAGATTCCTGAAAGCGATCACCTTTAACTTTGATTGAAATTATTTTCTCTACTTCACCTGGGGCAAAGGTTAACGTTCCTGTTTGCGCTTCATAGTCTTCTCCTGCTTTAGCAGTATCATCTTCTGTTTTGAATTGAGCCGTTACTGTTTGCATCGAAGCAGAAGATAACCGCACCGTAAAATTAGCATCCTGAGTGCCTTGATCACCCTCTGTAACTGTTACATTGTCAATAGACAGACTGGGTAAAAGGGTCGGTAAACCAATGGGTTCTCCTAATTCAAACTGAAAAATTAAATCGTTAAAATCGCGATCGCCGCCACTCCAAAGATCTTCCCAAGCCCAAGTGAGACTATCATTCTGAGCATGAACGTGATTTAAGCCATCTTCATTAGCGGCTGCATAGGAAAAATAAATTTTTGGCCCTTTATCGCCCTGTTTTGAGTTTCGAGCTTGAATGACTTCGTTCGTTGACCCATTCGCAACTAGAGACCATCCCCAATATTTTGTTGACGGTAAATTGATTGTTTTATTAGCAATAGCTCCATTTTGAGGAAAAATAACCTGATAGCGATCGCTCGTTAATGCTGCTTCTATATAACCGCTATCCCCAGGTTTTAAATTTCCAATACGGCCATTAGGATCATCAACGACAAAAATTCCCATTTCATTTTGATAATTTGCTTCTTTGCTAAGCATTTTCACTTTTAAGGGAACTTGCTGTCCTGCTATACCTGGTAACAAAAATCCAGGTTGTCCAATATTAAAAACAACATCGTTAAAATCCTGATCACCCCCTCCTGTCATATCCTCCCAATTGATTCGCCAGATACCATTTCCTAAATGGCTACTTCTGGTATGGTGAAACCCATCGCTATTGGCTGAATAAAGTGAAAAGAAGACCTGATTATTGGAAGTTAACGTATTAGTAGAGCTACGAGCTAACCAATTAGCACTTGTATCATTTTGAACTAAATAAAAAGCAAGATAACTACCCCCTTGGAAAGTCAATTCCTTCCAATTACCTGCGGTATCACCAGAATTAAACAGAATTTGTCGTGTAGAACTTCGTAACGCAGCTTCTGTAAAACCTTTTTCTCCTGGTGAAATACCATTGACTCGCCCGAATTCATCAACAAGGAAAACCCCAACTTCATTGTTATAGAGGGCTTCCCGTAATGTCCATTGAAATACAATAGAACTCGTTTCAAAGGAATTTCCCGGGACTGCTAAAACTTCCCCTAAATTCGCTAGTTTCTGGATTTCAGGCGTTCCAATTAATGAGGCTTTTTCAACCGCTACTAGTTGATTATTGAGTAATAAACTAGCTGAATCATTCTCAGATTGAATTCGTTGAGTTTCAAGAGTCGGCAGCGATCGCCCTTGAACAATCGCAGCACAACGTTCTCCTTCATCTCCAACAGTATCAATAGGATTTATGACAGAATCGATATAATGTCCTAATTCTTCTAAGATAACAGCAGCAATAGCTTTTATATTGCCAGAATTATGATCAAATAACTCTTTTGATAAATAAATAGTGTTATTTTCTTGATTATAAGCTCCTTTTGCCGATAAAAGAGCTTCAGGCAAAATATTAATGATTGGAAAATGCTTTCCCTCTGATAAATCAATCATTAAATTCTTAAGAGATATACCTGACCATTGCTCTCCTAATTGTTGGTGTAAAGTTTCTAAACTATTGGGTTGCGCTAAAAAATGACGTAAGCTTGCTTGAGCTTCTTGTTGCGCGTGATTTAGTAAATTATCTAATGATGATTGAGGATAAGAAAATTGAGCTACTTGTTCGTTAACAATAGGCTGACATTGAGATACAGTTTCAATTTTTGAAACCAAAGGCAGCGTAGACGGACTTAAATAATCTCCTTGTACTAAAGCTAGACTAACCAAAGGAATCTCTTCTAAAGCCGCTAAGCCATTTTCTACAGAGAGCATTAAGGAATGATTTTCACGAAAAGAACTAACTGTCGGCAATAATGATGAAGCACTTGGAAAAGCATCATCGGTCAATAAACCTGTAATTGCTAAAGAGCCAGAATCAAATGGGCTATTTTCCATAACTTTAGAAGCTCATCATTATTATTAAGGCGTTATTACTCTAATCTCAATCAATCGATTGAACAGTATATATGAAAAATAGCTATTAATTGTAATTTTTTTAATTTATCAAGATAAATTCGATAAAATTGAACATATTTTAAGCAAAAGAAAGAGAGACGGAAAATAGAAAATTATAAAAGGTCACAAAATTGGCCACATTAATCCGAGTTCAAAATTTAGGATTACCCCCAATTAGAGTCTTCTTTAAAAGCTACTAAGCCAAAATCAACTTATAAAATGCCAAATCATTCAGTTTAATAACAGTAGCACTCAATCCGTTAGGCTTAGTTTTAGCAGCGGAAAAAAAATGAGGTTAAGGCTGAAAGCTTTACTATACATAGTTTATAGGCATCGTTTTAATTAGATGCTCATAATCTTAAACTGTCCCATCTTCGGTCATTTATGGGACAGTTTAAAATGCCATCAACGAGTTTTCGGCTTTTCAAGGTTCTAATGCTGAATTGCCGAATATTGTAAATGGGACAGTTTGCCTTAATCCCTTATAGGAGTTACGCATTGACAAAATGCTAATAAAGTGTAGCTAACAGAGAGATT
>CAYZWO010000069.1:0-21714 GCA_964482215.1 uncultured bacterium | reverse complement strand
GGATACGCCTGTTAAGTTTTATTCGTCGGGGATGTATGTGCGGTTGGCGTTTGCGGTGGCGGCTCATTTGGAGCCTGAGATTTTGATTGTGGATGAGGTTTTGGCGGTTGGGGATGCGGCTTTTCAGAAGAAGTGTTTGGGGAAGATGGGAGATGTGGCAGAAAAGGAGGGAAGGACGGTTTTATTTGTTAGTCATAATATGGGTGCTGTAACTCGACTTTGTAAGCGAGGTTTTTTTTTAGATAGAGGCTATTTACAGCTTGATGATGATATTTTTACAGTTAGTAGTAAATATCTTCAATCAGATCTCGGAACTTCGGCAGAAAGGGTTTGGAATGACATTAAAACAGCTCCAGGTGATGATGTAGCAAAATTAAAGTCTGTCAGAGTTATTTCTCAGGGGCTTGTTACAGATTCCGTTGATATTCGCTATCCAGTCATAGTAGAAATGGAGTATTTGAATCTAAAAGCAGATGCGCTCCTTATATCGGCATTTAGTTTTTTTAATGACCAGGGGGTTATTCTATTTGTTTCTGCTGATTTTAACGATCCTGAATGGAAAGAAAAGCCTAGACCTGTCGGTTGCTATGTATCTCGCTGCGTTGTTCCCGGCAATTTGCTTGCTGAAGGATTAGTTAAGGTTGTTGCAGAAGTCAGTACCCGCCATCCTGTTTATCAGATTCATTTTTTAGAATTTGATAGTGTTGCATTTCAAGTGGTAGATACTGATGAACCTGGTAGCGTTAGGAGTGGCTGGGGTCGTCCCATTCCTGGCGTTGTTAGACCTGAACTAGATTGGCAAACAGAGTATTTAGGATCTTAAATATAATTCACTTTAAGTAAATTTATGGATTTTTTTCACACTCACGTTTCTGACAAAGCGATAGTCTTAGCTGAACAAGTTTTAAGATCAGGCTGGCTAAGTGAAGGTCAAATGGTTAAAAAATTTGAAGAATCGCTAACAAATACTTTAGGTTTACAAAATCCTGTTGCTGTGAATAGCGGAACTTCGGCTTTGCATTTAGCTTTGGTTCTCGCTGGTGTAAAACCTGGTGATGAAGTAATTTTACCTGCTCAAACTTTTGTAGCAACAGGATTAGCTATTTTAATGCAGTCTGCTAAACCTATTTTTGCAGATATTCAGTATGAGACAGGCAACATTGATCCTCTTTCCATTCGTGAAAAGATTACTAAAAAAACTAAAGCAATCATAGCGGTGCATTGGGGGGGATATCCCTGTGATATGGATGAAATTAATCAAATTGCTAAAGAGTATAATCTAGCAGTGATTGAAGATGCGGCTCATGCTTTAGGCTCAACTTACAAAAATAAGCCAATTGGTTCTATATCTCGTTTTACGGCGTTTTCGTTTCAATCCATCAAACACTTAACTACAGGAGATGGAGGAGCATTGTGTTGTTTAGAAGATTCTGATTACCATAGAGCTAAAAAACTTCGTTGGTTTGGAATTGATCGAGCTAACAGCAAGTCTTCTATTTTAGGTGAACGAGAATATGATATTACCGAAGTTGGCTATAAATATCACCTGAATGATTTATCTGCTGCAATAGGCTTGGGAAATCTTGAAGATTTTTTAAAACGTGTTACTAGACGCAGAGAAATAGGGAATATTTACAGAAAAGAACTTAAAAATGTTCCAGATATTGAATTACTCAATTATCGTGATGATAGAAGATCTGCTTATTGGTTATTTACAATATTAACTAAAAATAGAAATGATTACATAAAAAAACTTAAAAAGCATGGTATTCCAGCCTCAGTAGTTCATTTACGAATCGATCATAATTCAGTATTCGGGGGAGTAAGACAGCATCTATTTAATCAAGAAAAATTTAATAATTGTCAACTTTCTATACCTATTCATGAAGATTTATCAGAACAGGATATAGAAAAAATAATTAATTGCATTAGTCAGTCAACACTGTTATGAACAAAGAAAAAACAAGAGTAATTTATCTATCTTCAACGTCTCAGGGTCAAGAATTACTTTCTTGGCTACAGGGGCATTGTTGTGAAGTCGTTTTTTATAATACTGAAAATCAAAAAATAAATGATTTTCCTGACTATGACTTAGGAATCTCATTTTTGTATACCCATAAAATTCCTTCGTCAGAATTTAAAACCCCATTTAAATGGGTAAACTTTCACCCAGGCCCTTTGCCAGAGTATAGGGGACGGAATTTGGCTTATCACGCCATAATACAACAATCTGACTATTTTGGGGCATCTGTACATTACATGAATGAAGAATTTGATACAGGTGAGATCATAGAAGTTATTCGTTTTCCCATTCAAAAATATCATACGGCTGGTGATTTAGTAACACTTTCTCATAAAATTCTTGGAGAATTATTTAAAAAATATATCCCTCAGTTAATACAAGGTAAAGTTTCATCTTATCCTCAACAACAAGGAAATTATTTTTACAGAGAAAAAATTGATAATTTGCTTGAATTAACTCAAGAACAAGAACAATTGATTCGGGCATTAACGGTTTTTCCAAAATTTCATCCAATTATTGACATAGGAGGTAAGAAATATAAAATCATTCCAGAAAGTTAATATTTTTTTTATATTTATTATTGTTAATATTCAATTTTAAAATTAAGTAGCTTAACTATTCATGAAAATATTAGTTCTTGGCGGTCATGGATTTCTTGGAAAAAATGTTGTTAATATTTTACAGAATTCAGAACATCAGATTTTTCCAGTTTCCTTGAGAGATGGTTGCGATTTAACAGACTATAGTCTGACCCGTAAATATTTTTTGGACATTCAACCTAATGCAATTATTAATTGTGCAGCAAAAGTTGGTAGCCTTAATTATGTCACTCAAGAAGCCGCCGAAGTTGCTGATGTTAACATGAGAATGTTACTTAATATTTATAAAGTAGCTCATGAAATTGCTCCTAATGCAATTTTATTAAATCCTATTGCTAATTGTGCTTTTCCTGGTAATTTAGAAAGTTATGTTGAAGCTGATTTTTGGAAAGGAAAAGTTCATCAATCAGTTACTGCTTATGGAAATACTCGCAGAATGCAAGTGATTTTAAGTGAATGTTATGCAATGCAATATGGATTTCGCTCAATTAACTTTTTAGTCCCTAATATGTATGGGCCGAGTGATTCAACAGATCCAAATAAAGCCCATGCTTTAAATGCTCTCATTGGTAAACTTGTAAAAGCGAAAAAAGAAAAGCAAAAAGAATTAGAAGTTTGGGGAAGTGGCGTTGCAATTAGAGAATGGCTATATGTAAAAGACTGCGCTTCAATTTTTGTTCAAGCCATTACAGGAAAATATAATTATGGGTTAGCTGAGCCTTTAAATATTGGTCAAAATTTCGGCTTAAGTATTAGAGAGTTAGTAGATATTATTGTAGAGGAAACACAATTTGAAGGCGAAATTGTATGGAATCGTATGATGCCTGATGGCGCACCTCGTAAAGTCATGAGCGATATCCGCTTCCGCAAAATTTTTGCCGATTTTCAATTTACTAATTTAAAAGATGGCATTTGGGAAACTATTAAATACTATGAATCAGTATATCCTTATTAATCCTTAAATCTAAAATCTACATTAAATTACTACTTATGGACACAATTAACTTATCCTATGTAATGACAACGTACAATAAACTTCCTTTTCTTAAAGAAGTGATAAAACGTTTATTAGAAAATGTTAAAGAGGATGAAGAGATTGTTATTATTGATGGTGCTAGTAATGATGGCACAGTTGAATATTTAACAGACTTATATCAACAAGGTAAAATTCATCAATTTATTTCTGAGCCTGATAAAGGAGAAGCTCATGGATTTAACAAGGGTTTATTGGTAGCAAAGGGAAATTTAATTAAGTTAATCACAGATGATGATGCTTTTTATTATCCGGGAATACAAGAATGTAAAGAATTCATGTTAGCTCATCCAGAAATAGACGTTTTAAGCGGAAATGTTGCTAATATGCAATTAGGAATTAGCGAACCAAATAAAGTAGAAGGATATCAAGACCAATACGAAAACTGGAGAAGTTATGGATATATTTTCGGATTTTCAGGATTGCCAATGATGTTAAGAAAAAAAAGTATTTCTTTGACTGGTTTAATTAATACTAATATTGTTTGCTCTGATACAGAATTTAGTTTTAAAGCTACTAGTGTAGCAAATGTTGCATGGTATACAGGTATTGTTTCTATTAATATAATAAATCCTTTAAGTAATACCATAAAATATGGTGAACAATTAGAAAAAGAAAAGAAAAAACTTATGGATTATTATGATTATATATATATCAAAAAAAACAAACTTGGTAAAGTCATTAATCATATCAAAAAAATACTTATTATTTTTAATAAAAAGTTAAAATTTGGGAAAAATCAAGCCAGTTTACAAGTACAAGTAATAAGTGACTTTCCATTAAAATCTCAAAATTCTCAAGTTTTAAATAATATTAATAAAGTTTTTTTTAAATGTGATAAATGGCTAGAAAATTATAATACTAAAATACAGAAGGATTTTTTATATAAATCTTAATATTTATCTAAGATATTTAAGGAGAAAATTAACACATGATAACTCATCTTTTTTATCATCAGGAATCAGTTGAAGAGCAATGCGCTATTAACAGTTGGATGTCAATTAGAAATAATATTAAAGCAGAGGATGAAGTTATTATTTTGGACTTAGGTGGTACGCTGACTAAATTACTACCTATAACAGTTAAGCCAAAATTTTTAAGATATGAAATTATTAGAACCGATCTAGCAGAAGAAAAGTCTTACACATTCGGATTAAACTTAATAATTCCTTCTGCTAAAAATGAGTGGATCTGTTTATGGAGAAGTGACTATATTTATAATAAGAGATATTTTCCTGCTGTTCAACAAGGAATGCGAGAAGGGAATGCAGTTCTTCCTTATGAAGCATTTATCGGAGGAGAATATTGCACAGCAAATTGGTGTAAAAAAAAACTTAGTTGGTTAATAAATTCTGATGAAAAATTATTGATAAAACATTCTCATGTTTGTCCAATATATGAAATAACAGATTTTGCTCATTTTGCTCTTAAAAAGAATCTTTGGATAAAGTTAAATGGCATGAATGAAAAACTCTGGGGATATGGTTGGCAGTTTCCAGAATTTTTTGCTCGACTCAAAAGCGAAAAAGATTATCACCCTTCAATCCAGTTCGATATGATTGCTTTTCATCAAAATCATCTTGGTAGTTTTGGATTAGGCAAACTTAATCAATCAAAAAAACAAGAACTGGAACAAGCTGAGCTTAAATTAATTGAAGCATTAGGAAGTATTGAAGCAGTAGAAAAATTTAAAAAGGATATAATTCAGCAACCACTAAGATCTAGATATGATGAAAAATGTTATAAAGTTAAACCAAATAAAATGGATAGTCTAAAATCTTTTGTAAAAACAAAATTTAATTATCTTCTAAAAAATCATGAAGCTATCTAAACAAATTTATTTTACAGCTACGCTTCCATTAAAAATAATTAAATCACAATTACTTAATTTGCAGACATGGTTTAATTTTATTGTAGATTTTTATCAATTTAAAAAGTTTAATAATCAAATATCTAATAGATTTTCAGTTTCTCTTCGGGATTTATATCCTTGTTTACATGAAAAAACTGTTAAAACAGATTTTGATCATCATTACGTTTATCATACAGCGTGGGCTGCTCGTATTATTTCTAAAATAAAACCTAAAATCCATATAGATATTTCCTCATTTATTTACTTTTCTTCTATTATTTCTGCCTTTAATCCAGTAAAATTTTACGATTATCGTCCTATAGATTTACAACTAAAAAACTTATCTTGTGAAGCAGCAGATTTACTAAATCTTCCTTTTGAAAACGAGAGTATTCATTCATTATCATGTATGCATGTTATTGAACATATAGGCTTAGGAAGATATGGAGATCAGTTAGACTATGATGGTGATTTAAAAGCAATTTCTGAGCTTAAAAGAGTCTTATCAGTAGAAGGAAACTTATTATTCGTTGTCCCTATTGGAAAACCTAAAATTATGTTTAATGCTCATCAAATTTATTCCTATAATCAAATTATAGAATATTTCTCTGATCTAAAACTAGAAGAATTTGTTTTAATTCCTGATAATCCTAAAGATGGAGGTTTAATATACGACGCTTCTAAAGAAATTCTTGATTCTCAAAATTATGGCTGTGGTTGTTTTTGGTTTAGGAAAATAAATGTATGAATACTGTAGGAATGCAAAATGAATATAGTCGTATTAATTGGCTCAAAAAAACCTTAAAAGCAATCCCGAAAAATTCAAGAATTTTAGATGCAGGTGCAGGAGAACAGCAGTTTAAGAAGTTTTGCTCTCATTTAAACTATGTATCTCAAGACTTTGCTCAATATGATGGTACTGGAGATAAAAAAGGATTACAAATGGATGTTTGGGATCAAAGCAACTTAGATATTGTTAGTGATATAGTAGCTATTCCTGAGCCTGATACTTCATTCGATGCCATTCTATGTACAGAAGTTTTTGAGCATCTACCTAACCCGATTTTAGCAATCAAAGAATTTTCACGTTTACTGCGTACAGACGGGTATTTAATTATTACTGCTCCATTTTGTAGCTTAACTCACTTTTCTCCTTATCATTTTTATACAGGATTTAATCGTTACTTTTATGAAACTCATTTACCACAATACGGATTTAAAATTATAGAAATACAAACTAATGGAAACTTTTTTGAATATATAGCTCAAGAAATTAGAAGGATCTCATTTGTCGCTAATCAATATTCTTTAGACCAGCTACATATATGGGAAAAATTAGCTTTAAAAATTGTTTTAAATATGCTAAATCGTTTTTCAAAAAAGGATAAAGGTTCAGAAGAACTTTTAAATTTTGGCTACCATATTTTAGCCATTAAGCTCTAAATTTAAGAATATGATAGTAGTTAAATTACAAGGTGGCTTAGGCAATCAAATGTTTCAGTACGCATTAGGTCGTAAATTATCTCTACAAAATAATGACACTTTAAAATTAGACCTAAGCTTTTTATTAGACCGTACTCCTCGTCAAATTTTTACATATCGTGATTACAATCTAAATATTTTTAACCTCAACATAAAGTTTGCTACTCAAGATGAGATTAAACCTTTTATAAAATATCTAAATAATAAAGTAAAAAGAAAAATATATGCCTCTCTCTTTCTAAATAAGAACAATAAATATATTAGTGAAAGACAATTTACTTATGACTTAAATATTTTAAAATTAACTGGAAATCTTTACCTTGATGGCTACTGGCAGACAGAAAAGTATTTTGATAATATTAAAGACATGTTATATAAAGATTTTACTATAAAAATTCCTCAAAACCAAGAAAATCAGAAAATAAATAATATAATAAAAAGTACTAACTCGATTTCTATACATATTAGAAGAACAGATTATATTCATAATAAAATAACTAACAGCATTCATGGAACTTGTAGCTTAAAATACTATAAAAACTGCGTTAATTTAATTACTAAAGAAATCAACGAACCTCACTTTTTTGTTTTTTCCGATGATCACCAATGGGCAAAAGAAAACTTAAAACTAGATTATCCAATGACATTTGTTGATCATAATGATGCTTCTAAAAATTACGAAGATTTAAGATTAATGAGCCAGTGTAAACATAACATAATTGCAAATAGTACCTTTAGCTGGTGGGGAGCATGGTTAAACCAAAACCCAAATAAAATAGTATGTGCGCCTAAAAAATGGTTTAATGACACTTCTAGAAACACACAAGATTTAATTCCTGATCAATGGATAAAAGTATAGATAACTAAGATGATGCCCAAGGTTACAGTATTAATGCCTGTTTATAATGGAGAAAAATATCTTCGTGAAGCAATTGATAGTATTCTCAATCAAACCTTTACTGATTTTGAATTTTTAATTATTGATGATGGCTCAACAGATAGCAGTATTAAAATCATTAGCTCTTATCCTGATTCTCGTATTAAGTTAATAAAAAATGATAATAATCAAGGCTTAGTTTATAGCCTAAATAAAGGCTTATACCTGGCTCAAGGTGAATATATTGCTAGAATGGACTGCGACGATATAAGCTTACCAAATCGGTTACAAAAACAAGTTGATTTTCTAGACAATCATCCAGAAATAACAGTTCTCGGTTCATATCTAGAATTTATTGATATTAACGGTGAGAAGCTAGAAAATTTAGCTTATCTATCAGAGTATCCTTTGTCGCATGAACAAATCGTTTATGCCATGTTATACTCTAACCCGTTAGCGCATCCCTCTATCATTTTTAAGAAATTAGATATACTTAAATTAGGAGGATATAGATTTTTAAAAGAATTAGAAAATTGCAGTGAAGACTATGATTTATGGTTAAGATTAGCCGACCAAAATTACAAATTTGCAAATCTTAGCGATCACCTTGTTAAATATAGAATTCATAACAATAGCTTGACACAAACTGCGATTACAAAGGGGAAACTATCGGTAAGTTTTAATAACTGTTTTAAACTTCATGCTTTTAATATTTTTGGTTGCTCACCTAACGAAATAACCCTATTACAGAATAGACATCATCCCTATCGTATTCACCTATTTATTAAAATTGCTAAACACCTTAATAAAAATCAACCAGAAAGCCATAAAAAAATCTTACAATCAGAAGAATATATAGATACTATAAAACAACTTACATCACGTACAAATGTTATATCAAGACTTTTAACTACTTTATTAACCGAAAATCCTATAAAGTCGTTTATTTCCGAGGTTCTTTCCATATTCAAAGATTTTTTAGAGCTTATTTCTAGAATAATTAACCAAAGTCCAAAAAAATGAAAGTTTTAGTAATTGCCTTTGCTGATAGTATCCATACCGCAAGATGGATTAATCAAATAAACCATCAAAACAATGAAATATATCTATTTCCTAATCATAACCATCAAAAAATATCAAACGCTTTCAGTGCTAAGATCAAAATAATTAAATCAAATATTTTTAAATACTTACGATATTATTTCACTAAAATAATCAACCAAATTATTTATAAACAAAAGTCAAAAGAAATTAATGAACAACTTTATAATACATTCCGAGCAAAGCAAATCCATAGGTTTATTCAGCAAAACAAACCTGACATTATTCACTCTCTAGAATTTCAAAATTCTGCCTATCTTACTCTATTTACCAAGCAAAAATATTATCAAAATCAATCATTTCCCAAATGGATTGTAACCAACTGGGGAAGTGATATTTACTTATTCAGTAGACTTAAACAACATCAAAACGTAATCCGCCAAGTTTTAGCAGAATGTGATTATTATTCCTGCGAATGTCACCGTGATATTAAACTTGCCCAAGACTTTGGCTTTCAAGGCCAATTTTTACCCGTTTTTCCCAATACAGGTGGCTTTGATCTAGAGCTAATTTCTAAACTTAGGCAAAATGGCCCAACTTCCCAACGAAAAATTATTATGCTTAAAGGCTATCAAACTTGGGCAGGAAGAGCATTATTTGGTTTACGCGCTCTAGAGCGTTGTGCTGATATATTGCAGGGATATACAATTTATGTCTATTCAGCCAGAACAGAAGATATACAAATTGCCATAGAATTATTTTCGCAATCAACAGGAATTCCCATTGTCGCGATTCCACTTAACTCCTCTCACCAAGAAATCTTAGCGTTGCATGGACAAGCTAGAATTTCGATTGGGATCAGTATTAGTGATGGTATTAGTACCTCTTTGCTAGAGGCGATAGTTATGGGGTCTTTCCCAATCCAATCATGGACAGCTTGTGCTAATGAATGGATCGTTAATGGCGAAACAGGTTTACTTGTCCCACCTGAAGATGTTGAAATAATCGAAGAAGCTATTCGCCAAGCCTTAACGGATGATTCACTCGTCGATATTGCCGCACAAAAAAATTACAACTTAACCAAAGAAAAATTGGATGAAAAACATTTAAAACAAAAAATAACTCAATTTTATCAAACCGCATTTAAATAAATATACAATATGCCTGACATCAGTATTATTACTCCTATTTATAATTGTTCCAAGAATGTTGAAAATCTTATCTTAGCATTACAATCTCAAGAAATTGATCGCACTACAGAAATTATAGTAGTTGATAATAACTCAACAGATAATTCATTTGAAATTTCTCAAAAATTTTCTCATTTTCCCAATATCACAATTGTTAATCAAAGCCAAATTCAAAGCGTTGCCGCGACTCGTAACAAAGGTATTGAAATTGCGACAGGCGATATACTCGCTTTTATAGATGGCGATTGTATTCCTGAAGCAGATTGGCTGAAACAAGGAATTCAATGTATGGAAGAGAATAAGCTGGAACGAGTAGGCGGAAGAATTAATATTAAACAACTTTCATTTAATAGCTCCATTTATTCTTTGATTGAAGCTTTATATTGCTATGATCAAGAAAGTGCAGTGAAAGGTGTTGGTGCTTGTATAACGCCTAATTTATTGGTTAAACGAGAAGTATTTGATAGAGTTGGTGTATTTGACGAAACATTTCCTGAAGCATCGGTGGAAGATATGGAATTTGGCCTGAGAGCAACTCGTTTAGGAAGCACTGTAGGCTACGCTGATCAAGCGATCGTCTGGCATCCTCCCCGTCAAACATTTCAAGAAATGTGGTACAAATCAAAAAGAAATGGAAAAGGAACATTTATCCTTTGTCAACATAATCCGAAATGGGCCGGTAAATATGGTTGGAAGCATCCATTAAGAATTATTAAAATTATAATTTCATTGCGTAAGCCAAATTGGAATTTATTAACATTTTCATCTCAAGAATTATCTTTAGTAAAAAAATTTAAAATATATATAATGTCATGGATAGTCATTAATCTCGGTGAAGCCTATGGGTATTTACGCGAATGGATGAAATTTATATTACAAAAAAACGTTTAAAATGATTGAAATTGTTACTGCTTGTGATGATAATTATGTCCAGCATCTATGTGTAATGCTTTGTTCTCTGCTGGAAAATACGGCTGAAAGAGAAAATATTAATATTAATATCATTGATGGAGAAATCAATCAAAGCAATAAAAATAAATTAATAGATTGTATAATTAAACGCTATAAAAAGAAAATTAATTTTTTGTCAATTAATAAAAACGTGTATGAAAAATTTCCAATCAGTCATCACTTTACACATACTATTTACTACCGAATTTCTATACCATCATTATTTGATCTATCCATTGAGAAAGTTTTGTATTTAGATGCTGACATGGTAATCAAAGATGATATTAAAAAACTATGGGATATTGATATCTCTAATTTTTATGTCGCTGCTGTTGAAGCATTAAGCTGTACAGAAAGATATACAGATTTAAATATGCCTGAAGGATCATTATACTTTTGTTCCGGTCTTCTATTAATTAATCTTACTAAGTGGCGTAAGAGTAATATAACAAAAAAAATTATTGATTTTATAGAAAATAACCAAGATAAAATTCAAATGTGGGATCAGGATTCTTTAAACTCAATTCTTTGTGGAAATTGGCTTCCCTTATCTTTAATATGGAACCAGCAAACTTATTTTTTTGATGATGATTTTTATAAAAAATTTCGTCATAGGCAAGATTTTATGGAAGCTAGAGACAGACCATCAATCATTCACTACACATCTTCTCATAAACCTTGGCATTACATTAGCATACACCCTTACAAAGAAGAGTATTTTCGATACTTGGCACTAACTCCTTGGAAAGATTTTAAACCTAAATTTAATTTATGGCTATACTTTGAAAAAAAAATTAGAATGTATTTCCCCGCCCCCATATTAAATTTTCTAAAATCATTTTCATCATTCTTCAAAAAAATTGATTTAAAAAATAATTAATTAAAAACTATGAACAAAGATTCAAAATCCATTATTAATAAAATTTTAAGAAATATACCTCCAAGATCTTTGGGACATTTTTTAGCTTGTTTAAAAATCTTAGAAATTGATTACGGTCATCTTAGATCAACTTTTAAGTACGAAGCAATCGATAACTTTGGTCATCCAATTCCTTGGTATACTTATCCTGCTATTGAATATATTAAACAATTAGATTTTTCCAATAAGACAGTCTTTGAATATGGTTCAGGAAACTCTAGTTTGTTTTGGGCTGGTATTGCTAAATCAGTAATTAGCATAGAAGAAAATGAACATTGGTATAAAAAATTAACTGAAAGTAATAAATACAATAATTTAGAAATCTATTTAATTCAACAGGAGAGAAACTATTTTAATAAAATATTAGATTTTCCATACAACTTTGATGTTGTTATAATTGATGGAATTTTTAATAGATATGAATGTGCGAAAATAGCTATCAATAAGCTTAATAGAGGAGGGTTTATAATATTAGATAATTCTGATTGGTATGTTGAAACATCAGCATTTTTGCGTGATTTCAATTTAATTGAAATAGATATGGCAGGATTTACCCCGATCAATGGATATACTTCAACGACTTCTTTCTTTTTACATCGAGAATTTAATTTTCAGCCAAAATTCAAACATCAGCCTAAACATAGTATAGGTGCTTTAACACAATATGCTAATGAATTAATGTAAATTAGAATGTATAATGAATTACGCAAACGATATCAAGACTCCTGTTGCATTGTTTATTTTTAACCGTCCAGATACAACCCAAAAAGTTTTTAATAGACTTAAAGAAGTCAAACCATCTCAACTTTTTGTAATAGCAGATGGGCCAAGAAATCATAAGCTAGGCGAAAAAGAAAAATGCCAACAAGTTAGACAAATTATTGAATCAATCGATTGGTCATGCGAGGTGTTAACTAATTATTCAGATATTAATTTAGGATGTAAAAAAAGAGTTTCAACAGGATTAGACTGGGTATTTAGTCAAGTTGAAGAAGCTATTATTCTTGAGGACGACTGTTTACCCGATCTTTCTTTTTTTAGATTTTGCGAAGAATTACTTAATCAATATAGAGATGATGAAAGAATTTTTGTGATTTCAGGAAACAACTTTCAATTTGGTAGAAAAAGAACTAGTTACAGTTACTATTTCTCTTTATATAACCACTGCTGGGGGTGGGCAACTTGGCGACGAGCGTGGCAGCACTTCGATGTTGATATGAAATTATGGTCAACAGTCCGTGACGGCGATTGGTTGAAGGATATTCTCCAAAATCCTTTTGCCGTAAAATATTGGCATAATAAATTTCAACAAACCTTTGAAAATAAAATTAATACTTGGGATTTTCAATGGACATTAGCCTGCTGGTTACAAAATGGCTTAACAATTTTACCCAATATTAATTTAGTTTCTAATATTGGATTTAATAATATTGAAAGTACAAATACTAGAAATAATAAAAGCCCCTTTGCCAATATGTCTACTCAGACAATGCAATTTCCTTTAGTTCATCCTCCATTTATGATTTGTGATACTAACGCAGATAATTATACTTATAAAATAATGTTCGGTTTTTGGTCACGATTTTATAGAAAATTAAAAGAAAAATTGAGTATTTAATTATGCCGACATGTCCTGTATGTCAACAAAATAATTATAAAATTTTGTATACTCTCGATCAAGGAAAGCTATTAAGTTGCCAAAATTGTCAGTTAGCTTTTTATTATCCACGACCAACACCAAAGGAACTGGAAGATTTTTATGATCATCAAACCTATCGTCAGCATTATCAAGAGAGTATAATGTCTGGCAAAGAATTTGCTCATCACAGATACAAAGAATTAAAAAAAATAATCACTAAATATCAACCTGCTTTATTTAAAAAATCGGATAAAAACTTTCTTGACATTGGCTGTGGGCTTGGCGATTTATTATACTTTGTTAAAAATGATGGATGGAATATTACTGGAACAGAAATTTCTAGTAAAGCAGCAACTCAAGCTAATCAAATGTTAAATAATAAAATTCTAACGGGAGATATCTTATCATTAAATCTTCCAGAGAATTACTATGATGTAATTACTATTTATCATGTTATAGAGCATCTTATTAATCCTATTTCAACACTCGAAAAAATTAAGCTGCTTTTGAAACTTGAAGGAATAGCATTTATTGAAACTCCCAATATAGGAAGTTTAGGCGCAAAAATTAAGGGTAAACAATGGTCACATATAATCCCACCAGAACACATTACTTATTTTAATATTTCTTCTCTTGAATATTCTTTAAAAGCCGCAGGATTTACTAATTTTAATGTATTTACTAATTCACCGTATAAGATAGAAAGCGTTTCTAAATGGATTCAGCCTTTGCCATCGATTGTTAGCTTTATATATAAAATTGCTCCCGTCGTAGGTCTGGGTGCAGCCTTACAAGCAGTTGTATTTAAAAAATAAACAACGTATTGATTTCTATAAATAAATCATACTGGAACTATTTGCCATTAATTATATATATTTTGCTGTCAGCTTCAATGTCGCTTTACAAGATCCTAATAATTCATTTTTATTTTTGATATTTATTAATTACTTGTAAATAAATATCAATTAAATATTGATTGTTGTATTGTTGCATAAATAAAGGATCAATAAAAGACAATAACGTTTTTTTAATGTTTACCCAACGCTCTGAATCAGATTCAATATATATTAACTGTTCTTTTAAAGATTCCATATTAAGTTTTTCAAAAAATAGTCCTGTCTGTTTCGGGTGAATTAACTCTAACATAGAGCCCATTTTTGCTCCAAGCACGGGCAAACTTTGACTATAAGCTTCAATAATTGTTAGTGGGCAACATTCATACCATAGTGAGGGGAATATAAGCGCGATCGCTCCTTGCATCCATTCTAAAACTTGTTCTTTTGATTGAACACCAACGTATTGAATCATCGAATTATTAATGTCGTAATCTTTTACTAATTCAGATAAATCTCCCTGTCCTATAATTATCAACGGAAATTTAGGATTTATTTTTTTGTAAGTTTCTAATAACCATAAAATTCCTTTTTCCTCTACTAGTCTTCCTACATAAAGATAATAAGAGCCAAACCCTATCTTTTTGGAGGAAGAAAATGTCAAAGAAATAAAATTTGGTTTAACATAAATTTTAGTTTCGGAAATTCCTATTTTGACTGCTTTATTTTTTAGAAATTGACTGACTGCTATATATCCATCTACTTTATTTTTCCAAGTACCTAAATAACGATGTACTTGTAACATAGCGGCAACTATTGCTGTTTGTAGGTGAGAATTACGATAACAAGCAGACTTAATTCCTGTCCATAGAGATTTTTCTAAACAATCCTCACAGATCTGCCCTTCACGAAAAAAAGTAGCAACAGGACATCCCAAACGATAATTATGTAATGTCTGAATTACGGGAATCTTTTGAGATTGGCAAGCATAAAAAATAGAAGGAGATAATAAAGGAAGAATATTATGAACATGAACAATATCTGGTTGAAAGTCATTAATTCTTCTTTTCATTTCTTGAAATGACTTCCATGACCAAATAGTATTAATTCCTAAACTTAATTTATTGAACAAACCTCTTGAGTCAATATTTTGATTATCCATAACCCAAGTTGTGACTTCATGTCCATATTGTTGTAATAAATCAACTTCTTTGTCAAAAACAGCATCTTCTCCAGCCCGTATCTGATAACGATTATGAACAACTAAAATTTTCATAAGCTCATTAAGCTTTAACTTTGTGTTTAATGTTTAGCCCCCGTTAAGCCGGCTCTTTCTAATAACTATTTTCTTACACCTATCCAAGTTAATGTTTTTAGCGATCGCCCTCATTGGAAATCCTGCGGAAACTAAAGTGGCCAATTATAAGCAAGAATACAAATCCTAAAATCGAAATCTCTGTCATATTTCCATTAATTTTTAAAAAATCCTAAAGTTTCCGATTAACTACATAAATTCTTAATTTAACGATCAAATAGCATGATTACCCTCAATAACCCGATCAGCGATCGCCTATAAGAAAACCACGCTCAATCAGGAGATAACTTAGCGATTCTGAATGACCAAAAATTCAAACCCAGAGTTTGGTCGGGATAAATTAGCGATCGCCGCTAACCTAATCTGTGACACAAAGGGGTAGTAATTCAGTCGTAGTCAAGGTAATTAGAATTTAAAGCTCGTGCGGATTGCCCCAATCCACAGAGGATCGCGATTATTGGCAGGACTAATGCCCACCCATAATCCAGGAGTAATGGAAATATTGTTATTCACCTGATAAACATAAAAGGTTTCGGCAAACCAAGGAGCCGTCGTGGTCGAAGGGGTTACATCTGGTAAGTTATTGTTGTTACTAATGTAGGCCGCATAGGGGGGTTGACCCACTGATAGCACACCAATATTACCTTCTTTAAAGAGATCAGGAAAAGCAAAACTGACTTTCCAATTCCAAATATCAGCATTATCGCCCCCCCGTTCTCCCCCGTTTGCATAGGCTTTCGTGTACATTCCCCAGCCTTCCATGCTAAACCATTCAGCAATCCGCCATGTCCAGAGCAGAGCAACACTATCGGAAGACGTGGCATTGCCATCACCATAATTTTCACGATTTTCAAAGCTAAAAGGATTGTCCGAATTGGCTAACCCTGTAAAACCGAGAACGGAAAAGCTATCAAATTGATTTTGGGGGATATATTGATGGAGATAGGCAATTCCAACCCCTGTATCCGCTGAAGGCAGATAGGTTAACTGAGCACCCGCAGAATGTTGGCCATTAAATAGACCCTTGCTAGATTCAGGGCTATAGCCATAACCGGCGGAATAAAACGCGCCTAAACTGAGTTCTTTGGTGAAATTATAGGAGGCTCCAAGACCAGGCCCAATATTATCGGCTGGCAGATAAATAGGAGCGATCGCGCCATAAAAGGATAAAGCTCCCTCAGTAAAGGAATTGGTAAAAGGAGCGAGGGGATCCGCAATATCATCCAAGGTAATTTTTGCACCGCTTAACCAGACCGTTGCATTTTCTCCCAAGGGAAAACGGTATTGCAGTTTATTAATTTGGGGAACGTTACGCTCGCTGGCCACACTAAAGTTAAAGTCAGTTAGGTTACTACCGGCTCTGGCTAAGTAAAAATTGGCAGTTTGGAGCCGCACACGGAGTAAGTCCTCTCCGGTAAAACTGGTGTCGAGATTCATCCGCGATCGATAGTTCACCGTAAATTGGCCGTTTTGAATGGGTTCACCAGGCGGGCCATCGGCTTGCTCTGACCCCCAAACCCCTGAATAGACGAAAATTACGTCTCCATTTAATTTGGTGGTCGTGGAAAATTGATGATCTTCTAAATAGGCAGTACGAGCTTCCAGATTATCTACCCTCGTTCCTAATGCCGCTAATTCCTGTTCAAATTGCTGGGCCAATTGTTTGAGCTTGTCGATATCTTCGCGCAAAACTGCCACATTTTCCTGTAATAGCCGTTCCATCGTATTTAAGCAAGCATTTAAGCCGGCAGCAAATTCCCAACGACTCAGGGCCCGATTGCCGCGAAAGGTGCGATCAGGATAGCCGACTATACAGCCATACCGTTCAACTAGGCTTTTTAATGCCTCATAAGCCCATTCACTGGGTTGCACATCCCGTAATTCAGACACATTGGTAACTTGATTTAGAGCAGGCGCACTTAAGGCAGAAACACTGTTAATTTCTCCCATGCCATTGCTAAAACTACTATCTTGAAAGGTTTTAAGCTGGAGATTTTGACGCTTTTTGACCATTTCTAACGATGATGGTAGCGATTGAAGGGTGTTGATCGGCTTCTCGTTGGCAACCGCGATCGCGGAAAAAGCCGATCCCATTCCCATACTGATCACACCGAGACTTAAGGCTTTTGTCAAACGGTTAAACATGATGAAACTCCTCACACTAAAATCACAAAATTCAAAAGAAAGTAATTGCTATGCTGAAGCGGCTCTTTTTTTAGCCCGTCCCACTGGATCCATATAAATTTCTAACCATTTGAAGGCAACGGAAGAGAGGGTCGTTAAAACGAGATAGACCAAGGCAACCGCAATATAAACTTCAAAGGCCTTGTAGGTCGTCGCTACGACTAATTGACCTTCACGGAATAATTCACTAAAGCCAATGACTGCCGTTAAACTCGTATCTTTAATAAGGGTGATAAATTCATTTCCCAAGGGGGGCAAAATTCGTCGAAAAGCTTGGGGAAAAATAACCTCTTTCATTGTCTGGAAGGGACTCATGCCCAAGGACTGACAAGCTTCCCACTGTCCATGATCAATGGATTGAATCCCCCCACGAATAATCTCTGCTAAATAAGCAGCCACATTAAGACTTAGGGCAATCACGGCAGCAGGAAAGCGGTCTAAGCTCCATTCCAAACCAATTTCCTTAAATAAGCCGGGTAAACCGAAATAAATAATAAACAGTTGTACCAGCATGGGGGTTCCTCGGAAAAATTCCACATAAATGCGGAAAATCCATTGAAGAATCTTGAAATGGGAGATCAAGCCCAAAGCAACGAGGGTTCCACCGATTAAGCCAAAGAAAACAGCAAAAACTGTTAACAGGATAGTAACACCAGAACCGCGAATTAGATTACGGAACAAAAGGACAAAGAAAGACTCCTTAGCTGCCGTTTCGGTGGTTGCTAACTGATCTACTTTGCCAATCACCGCAGGGGCAACAAGGGGAAGAAAGGGGGGCTCAACGGCAAACCATTTTTGATAGAGGGCGTTATAGGTTCCTGATTGAATCACCTTAAATAAACCATAGTTAACCCGTTGTTGAATTTCGTTGAGTTGGCCGGGTTTCGCTTTGGGAATGGCGATACCATAAAATTCTTCGGTTCCAATCAATCCCGCAATTTTGATGCCTTTTAATCCAGCTTGTTTAATGGCATAGAGGGTTACGGGCCCATCATTGACCACCGCATCTACTTTACCGTTAACCAATTCTTGTAGAGCTAGGGGGGCAGAGTCGAAACTGGTAATTTCGGTTTTGGGAATTTTGGTGGCTTCCATTGCGCCTGTTGTCCCAATTTGTACCGCAATTTTTTTACCGACTAAATCCTCTGCACTGTTGATCGTGTCATTGTTTTCTCGAACGGCGATCGCTAATCCCGCTTTAAAATAGGGACTAGAAAAAGCAATAGATTGGGCCCGTTCTGCGGTGATCGTAATGCCACTAATGGCGGCTTGAACCGTACCCGATTGCAAGGCGGGAATAATGCCATCAAAGGGTAAACTTTCAATTTGTAAATTTAAGTCCGCTTCTTTAGCAAGGGCGCGAATTAAGTCGATATCAAAGCCTGTAAGTTCGCCAGTGCTTTCATTCGTCATCTCAAAAGGCGGAAAGGAGGGTTCCGTCGCTACGATAAATGTTTTGTTGACATCTTGGGAAACGGCTGGAATATAAGGAAAAACCGTCACTAATAATACGCCTAGAAATAATAGGATAAAGTAACGAAAATTCCCTAACCATTTAAAAGTTAACATTGTTTTAAGCTTCTCCTCCTGACCCCAATTTTTGAACAGGTTAAGGGATTTTATCCCTCAATTAGTATTCAGCCTCTAATCTCATCAGAATGTGATTTATCATACAATTAAAGGGAAAAGCTTTAGATATTTTGATGAGAACACGATAACTTCAATACATAAATTCACTTAGGAATATTGATTATGACCGCCGCTATGCCTATTGTTGTTTGCGAAAATCTCCAAAAAAATTTTGGATCGCTACAGGTATTAAAAGGCGTGAATGGATCAATGTATCCGGGTGATGTGATTTCTATTATTGGCCCGTCGGGGTGCGGGAAAAGTACCTTTTTACGGTGTTTGAATCGGTTAGAAACCATTAGCGGCGGCAAATTAACGGTTGCGGGAGTTGACTTATCCGAACCGAAAGTTAGCCAGGAAGAATTACGCAAATTACGCATTCGGGTGGGGATGGTGTTTCAACATTTCAATTTATTTCCCCATTTAACAGTTTTACAAAACTTAATTTTAGCTCCTCAAAAAGTCCTCAAAATATCATTAACGGAATCTAAAGAACGGGCTTTAACCTATTTAGAAAAAGTCGGTTTAGGCGCAAAGGCGGATGCCTATCCAGAGCAATTATCCGGCGGACAAAAGCAACGGGTCGCGATCGCGCGGGGATTGTGCATGAAACCAGAGGTTTTGCTCTTTGATGAACCGACGAGTGCCTTAGATCCAGAATTAGTGGGGGAAGTCTTAAACGTTATGAAACAATTAGCCGAAGAAGGGATGACCATGGCCGTTGTTACCCACGAAATGCAGTTTGCCCGTGAAGTTTCCAACAAAGTACTCTTTTTCAATCAAGGGATCGTCGAAGAAGCTGGCCCACCCGATGAAGTCTTTACCAACCCCAAAAGCGATCGCTTAAAAGCCTTTCTGAGTCGCATTAATTAAATAGTAATTTTCAAATAAGAATTACATTATAAAAAATTTCATTAGGATAAAATTAGGTCGTAATCAGTGGGATTAACGATCAATTTCTCGATTTTCCGTATTTTCCCTCAGAGCAAAATAAAAATTCAGGATTAGGATCGGTTTATCGTTGATGTTTTTTTAGCTTCCTGCTTACGCCTGTAAAGTCTTGAATAAAAAGATGATTTTTCCCTCATGCTTTTGGGTGAAGGCGTTAAACAAGCAGAGAAAGTACAGATTAAATAGATTAAGAATTTAAGGAGTTTTTGAGGTTTATTCAATCTCAAAAGGGGTTTTCGTATGACAAATACTGCAAATTTTTCTGTCTTAAGTAACTGGGGAACAGGTTTCCAGGGAGAGATTACTTTAACCAATGGCGGTGATTTATTGGTCTCTAACTGGACACTTGAATTTACCAGTAGTTTTACCATTACCAGTATTTGGAATGCGGAAATTGTCAGTCGTGTCGGCGATCGCTATGTCATCCGTTATGCAAGTTGGCAACCGAATTTAGCCCCAGGGCAAAGCGTCACTATCGGCTTTTTAGGAACCCCAATTAATGGAACTGTACCACCACCGACAAATTATTCTCTTAATGGGGTTGCGATTAGTTCAGGCGGCACTACGCCAACCTTACCGTCGATTACGGTCAATGATGCCAGTATTGTTGAAGGCAATTCAGGAATTCGCTATCTGGTTTATACCGTCTCCTTGAGTGCAGCGAGTAGCCAAACTGTGACGGTTAACTACGGAACCAGCGACGGAACCGCCAAAGCAGGAGAAGACTATACGGCTTTAACGGGAACCTTAACCTTTGCCCCAGGAGAAACCAGCAAAACTATTCAAATTGCCATTCAAGGGGATACGCTAGTTGAAGCCAATGAGACCTTTTATTTAAATCTGTCCAATGCAGTGGGAGCCGCGATCGCGAGGACTCAAGCAACAGGAACCATCACCAACGACGACCAAGCCCCCGCCCCGACCAACGGCAATATTGCAGTCACCTTTAAAGTTGATAGTCAATGGAATACGGGCTTTACAGGAACGATTACCATTACCAATCAGGGAACAACGGCGGTTAATAACTGGAAATTAGCCTTTGATAGTTTGTTTTCCATTACCTCCCTTTGGAACGCTCAACAACTCCAAGGGACGAATGGCCGCTATGAATTTGCCAATCTTAGTTGGAATGCTCAAATTCCCGTTAATGGTTCGGTTTCCTTTGGCTTTAATGGAGCCTATACAGGGAGTCAGGT
>CAYZWO010000068.1:0-21912 GCA_964482215.1 uncultured bacterium | reverse complement strand
CCCCGTCGAAATTCCCCCGTCTAAACAAATTCGACCTTCTACCGCAATTTGAAAAGTATTAAGGGCTTTGGCTAACTTTTCGCCACCTCTGGAAACGTAGGGAGGTTTTTCTGCCACTTCAACGAGGGCATCCAAATCAATTTCAGTGCCAGGCTTATCAATCACTTGCTGATTAACCTTTACCTCCCCCGCCCGAATGAGCCGCTGAGCTAGAGCGCGAGAATTACAGAGATTGCGCTCAACCAATAACACATCTAGACGTTGTTTCGCCACAATAAATCCTCAAGAGTTACGGCTCAATAACTCACAGACTACAGATAACCATTATTAATTATTCATTATTAACTATTTACTAAATCGTTCCTTTAAAGAGTCCTTGGGGTTTGACTAACAAAATTACGATCATGATGAGCAAGGCAACCCCAACTTTATAGTCTGGGCCAAACCAAGGGACGCTTAATTCCTGCACAACCCCAATAATCAATCCCCCCGCGATCGCACCGTAAGGATTCCCAATTCCGCCGAGAATGACAGAAGCAAACATTGGCAAAATCAAGAACCAGCCCATATTGGGCTTAAGGGTCGTAATTAATCCATACATCGAGCCACCCATCGCTGTTAAAACTGCTGTGACCACCCATGTCCAAATAACAACCCACTCTACGTTAATTCCTGAAACTCTTGCTAAATCAATATTATCGGCTACAGCCCGCATCGCCTTGCCAACCTTCGTTTTTTGTAAAAGCAAGTGCAGCCCAATCATGGCAACCAACGCCAAAATAATGACTAAAATGCGGTTGTACTCTAGTCTTAAGCCGAAAAATTCCTGAGCCGCAACAATAGGCAATTCATAATTTTGGTTATTCCCGCGACCCTGCCGAGCTCCGAGAAGCCGTCCGCGCCCACGTGGCTATCGCTCGGATGATCAGCGTGGTAGAAGTGGCTCGGCGATCGCGCATCGGTTTCCACAATATCCATTCAGAAATGAGCATCGCAATCACGGTTCCAGCCGCCCCTAAGCCCATCGAGAGCCAGAGATTAACCCCATTGATATTAGCTAACCAACTGAGATACGCCCCCAGGGTCATAAAATCCCCATGAGCAAAGTTAGAGAGGCGCAAAATACCACAGGTTAAGGTTAATCCGACCGCAGCTAAGGCAATAATGCTACCAACGGCAATACCATTAAAAAGGAGTTGAGGAATTTCCATTGCGTCTTACTTGAATTCGATGCGAGTTGCTTCCTAAACGTACAACAAATTGGCCAAATTTCCTCATCAGAATCGGCTGATCAGCCTAATTTTTTAGCGCGAGGGAAAAATGTTATTCTAGAAAGACTATGGGCAAACAAAACGACACAATCAAAATTATTAGTGACAACCGCCAAGCCCGTCACTTGTATGAAATCCTCGAAACCTACGAAGCAGGGATTGAACTCAAGGGAACAGAAGTGAAATCGATTCGGGCGGGTAAGGTGAATCTCCGTGATGGCTATGGGCTATTGCGGAATGGAGAAGCTTGGCTGATTAATGTTCATATTTCTCCCTACGAAGCTAGTGGAGAGTATTTTAATCATGACCCTAGACGGACTCGCAAACTTTTATTACACAGCCGAGAAATTCGTAAATTAATCGGGCAAGTTGAGCAAAAGGGGTTAACTCTGGTTCCTTTGAAAATGTATATGAAAGGCAGTTGGGTGAAAATTACCTTGGGCTTAGGTCGAGGGAAAAAACTCCACGATAAACGAGAGGACATCAAGCGTCGTGATGATCAGCGCACGATGGCCAGAGCAATGAAACGGGATTATGATTAGTGACGGGTTAAACCGTCTGGGTTTCTTGAATTTTTTGGTAACAGTCGGCGACGGGTAAGCGTTGCGACATGGCTTGGACTAATGCGTCATACTCAGGGCGATGATTGACTAATAAATTTTCTGCTTGCAATAGGGCCCAACGTTCTTTTTGTTGATAACTAGTGGTGGGTAAGTGGGTCAGCGCAAAGGCGGTTTTTAATTGTTGGCGGTCGTCGGCTCCCCCTTCTGCTTTGCCATACACAAGTTTCTCTGCGGCGATCCCTGCCATCCACACCGTTGCAAATCTTTCTAAAATTAAGGGGACATCCTGCCATTGTTGTTGCAGTCGATTTTTGAGATCTTCAGTGTCAAACTCTACGCCGCCTAAGCCTGGCTTACCCTGTTGAAAAGTTTCCCAAGCCGATAGAGTATAGCCTTTAACGGGAATCCCTAAATAGTAAGCGGCTAAAAAGTGACCTGCTTCGTGGTGCAAAATGCGTTGTTGACGTTCCTTTGAGGCAAATAAACCCATCAATAGGTTACCCGCTCGACCTTGCCAACTCACTTGATCCCAGGTAACTACGCCCAACACGGTGGCTGTCGCGATCGCGGGGATAAGGGGAGATAGTTGTAAAAACGGCCCGACGAGAACCGAAAGCATCATTAAAAAAATCGCGATCGCCGTGAGATTAAGAGCTTTGTCTGACATAACACATTGGCTCAATAGAACTTCAAAAATTGATAATTTTGCTGCCGATTCACCGCAAGTATTGAGAAAATAGATGATGAAGATTGATCAAATAAATCGAGAATTCCCCCCGCGTTGATAAAACGACTCGCTACGTTTGGCCTATCTCTGTTACAATATTTTACATTACAGGGGAAAGACCAAATCCTGACCAATCAATCATCCAACTTTTGGCTGAGACGTAAGGCAATGCTTGGTTTGAATCCCCAGAGTTCTGAAAAAGGGGTAATAACTTACAAGCGCATGGGCAACAAGCCAACGATCGCCATTTCTCATTTAGGATGCGAAAAAAATCGAATTGATTCTGAACACATGCTGGGTTTACTGGTAGAAGCTGGGTACTCAGTTGATGCTAACGAAGAACTTGCTGATTATGTTATCGTTAACACCTGTAGTTTTATTGGGGATGCCCGACAAGAATCGGTCAGAACCCTCGTAGAACTAGCAGAAGCCGAGAAAAAAATTATTATTTCGGGTTGTTTAGCACAGCATTTCCAAGAGCAATTATTAGAGGAAATTCCTGAAGCGGTCGCTGTGGTTGGCACAGGAGACTATCAAAACATTGTTGAAATTGTCGAAAAAGTCGAGCAGGGGCAACGGGTTAAAGCCATCTCTGCCGAACCGACCTATATTGCCGATGAAAACACGCCCCGTTATCGCACCACCACTGAAGGCGTAGCCTATCTACGGGTAGCGGAAGGCTGTGATTACCGTTGTGCGTTTTGTATCATTCCCCATTTACGGGGCAATCAGCGATCGCGCTCCATTGAATCCATTGTGGCCGAAGCCGAACAACTCGCAGCCCAAGGCGTTCAAGAACTCGTTTTAATCTCCCAAATTACCACTAATTACGGGTTGGATTTATACGGTGAACCGAAACTGGATGAATTACTCCGCGCCCTCGGTCAAGTCGATGTGCCTTGGATACGGATTCACTACGCCTATCCCACTGGACTGACTCCGAAAGTGATTCGCGCCATTCAGGAAACGCCTAACGTATTGCCCTACTTAGATTTACCCTTACAACACTCTCACCCGGAGATTCTTAAAGCCATGAATCGACCCTGGCAAGGTCAGGTGAATGACAAGATCATTGAACGAATTCAAGAAGCAATTCCCCAATCCATCCTCCGTACCACTTTTATTGTGGGTTTCCCTGGAGAAACGGACGAGCATTTTGAACATTTAGTGAATTTTGTACAACGTCACCAATTCGACCATGTAGGAGTCTTTACCTTCTCCCCTGAAGAAGAAACTCCTGCCTATAATATGCCCCATCAAGTCCCAACATCTGTGATGGAAGCGCGACGCGATCGCTTAATGCAGGTTCAACAACCCATTTCTGAAAAGAAAAACCAAGCTTGTATTGGACAAACCGTTGACGTTCTCATTGAGCAAGAAAATCCTGAAACGGGGGAATTAATCGGGCGTTCGGCTCGTTTTGCCCCAGAAGTCGATGGACTCGTCTATGTGAAAGGAGACGCGACCTTAGGCTCTCTTGTTCCCGTCACGATTACCGCCGCAGATGTTTACGATCTCTATGGAGAAGTGGTGTAACCCCATCTAGAAGCTCAACCAACGTTATCCATAGAGATTAAGCCCGCTCTCTTTTGATAACCAAAATTTATTTATTTTTTGTCAACGTAATTCTCAAAAAAAACATTCCATTATGACTATTTCTTTTGAAAGCTTGGGATTATCTGTCGAACACGCTAAGCATTTAGAATCCTTAGGATTTACAGCACCGACGGAAATTCAAGCCCAAGCCATTCCCCTGATGTTAAGTGGCCAGGATATGGTGGCCCAATCCCAAACGGGAACAGGGAAAACCGCAGCTTATTCCTTACCGATTTTGGAGCAAATTGATCGCCGCCCCGGGATTCAAGCGGTCATTTTAACCCCCACACGGGAATTAGCCCAACAAGTGGCTGAAGCAATGAAGGACTTTACCACCCAACGTCGTTTGTATGTCCTCACCGTTTACGGTGGACAATCCATTGAGCGTCAAATCCGTAGTTTAGAACGGGGCGTTCAGATTGTAGTCGGCACCCCAGGACGGGTCATTGATCTGATTGAACGGAAAAAACTCAATTTAGAAGAAGTTCGTTGGGTGGTTCTGGATGAAGCGGATGAAATGCTCAGTATGGGCTTTATTGATGATGTAAAAACCATTCTCAAGAAAACCCCTGCAAATCGTCAAACCGCTTGTTTCTCAGCAACCATGCCCCGCGAAATTCGGGAATTGGTGAATCAATTCCTCAAAGATCCGGTAACGGTAACGGTTAAACAACCTCAGGCCACACCAACCCGCATTGAGCAACAACTGTATTATGTGCCTCGTGGGTGGTCTAAGGTTAAAGCCCTACAGCCCATCTTAGAAATTGAAAGCCCCGAATCAGCCATTATCTTCGTTCGCACTAAGCAAACGGCCGCTGAGCTAACCACCAAACTGCAAGAAGCAGGGCAAAGCGTGGATGAGTATCACGGTAATTTAAGCCAGTCCCAACGGGAACGGTTAGTCCAACGTTTTCGGGATGGTAAAGTAAAACTGGTGGTGGCAACCGATATTGCAGCACGGGGATTAGATGTCAGCAATTTAAGCCACGTTATCAATTTTGATCTGCCTGATAACACCGAAACCTATATTCACCGTATCGGTCGGACAGGTCGAGCAGGCAAAACGGGGAAAGCGATCGCGCTCGTTGAACCCATTGATCGTCGCTTATTACGCCAAATTGAACAACGCTTAAAGCAACGGATTGAAATCCGCCAAATTCCCAATCGTCCCCAAGTTGAAGCAAAACGCCTAGAGAAATTACAAGCTCAAATTCAAGAGGCGTTAACGGGGGAACGGATGGCTTCCTTCTTACCCTTAGTTCGGGATTTAAGTGCAGAGTATGATCCCCAAGCGATCGCGGCGGCAGCGTTGCAGATGATCTATGACCAAAACTGTCCTAACTGGATGAAAACGGATTGGGAAGTGCCTGAAAGTGGTATGAATAAACCCTTGATCAAGCGTAAATCCAATAACCATAAACCTAGCCACCATCGCTCTTCCTCGGACAGAAAGCCTGTTTTAAGCGATCATCAGTAAAATTGGGATGGGTAAATTCTAACTAATTATTTCTAATAGTGAATGTTGGCCCGTTAGTAGGGCCTTTTTTATTGGCAATTAAGCGATTTTGTTGCAAATGACGATCTAGAACGTTTATTATGGATAAAAATCTTGACCAGCGATCGCGTCATTAATCATGACTTATACAGCAAACTCTCTTAAATCGGAATTAAATGCTAGAGGTTGGCGACTAACCCCGCAACGGGAAAAAATTCTCCATGTTTTCCAAAATTTACCGAGGGGAAATCATTTGAGTGCGGAAGAACTCTATGAGTTGCTGGAAAAGCGTCAAGAAGGCATCAGTTTGTCAACGATTTATCGCAGTGTAAAATTGATGTCTCGCATGGGAATTTTGCGAGAATTGGAATTGGCGGAAGGTCACAAACATTATGAACTCCACCAAGCCCATCCCCACCATCACCACATTGTTTGTGTCCAATGCAATCGCACCATCGAGTTTAACAATGATTCGATATTAAAGCACAGTTTAAAGCAATGTGAAAAAGAGGGATTTCAATTGTTGGATTGCCAATTAACGGTGACAACCATTTGTCCTGAAGCGATTCGCATGGGATGGCCCTCTGCGCTGCCCAGCAATTGGTGTTGCACTCGCACCATTTCTAAGACTCAATCGGATTCAGAATTAAATCATCCCAGTTAGGAGAAATTCACTGATTTCATTTGTAAGTAATCAATAATAAATATCCTTAAAAAAATGTCTACGAATTTTTACTTAAGTTTAGTTACTTTTCCCCTATTAGCTGGACTGGGAATTGCTCATACATTCACAAAAGGAATGGTTGAGTTAGGCCAAGCCAGTGAAGAAATTTTTCGCGGCGATCGCTTACCGATTCTCCCCTTTCCTGAAGAAATCTCTGAGTAGAAATAACACTTTGTCTATTATTATCTGCCAACTATCCTTATTGTTTGCCCTATTTACTAAAGCGTAAATTAACCTTACGCTATGATGAATATATCGTAACCAAGATGGAGATATTTTTTCAGTCATAAAATCTTAACGATATTTTTATTTGAGAAATTCCCCCTTTAAGTTAAAACAATATAAATATTTAAAAAATTAATGGATAAATTGGACAATTAAAGTTTGCCTTTGATTAACGCAAATTTATACCATTTTTATCCTATTTTTATTTTTTTATAATATGATTCAAACTCAAAACCCTAAGCAAAAAATTTTTTCCTTAACTACCCCCCTATATTACGTCAATGATGTTCCCCACATGGGGAGTGCTTATACCACGATGGTGGCGGATGCTATTGCACGCTTTCAACGTTTGCAAGGCCATGAAGCTCTATTAATTACGGGCACTGACGAACATGGGCAAAAAATTCAACGTACCGCAGAAAGTAAGGGATTAAGTCCACAAGACCACTGTGATCAAATTGTAAAAGGGTTTGAATCGCTCTGGCAACGCTTAAATATTCAATACGACCGTTTTAGCCGTACCACTGCTCCCCGTCATGCCGCGATCGTCAAGGAATTTTTTGAGCGCGTTTGGCAAGCAGGAGATATTTACTTAGCTCAGCAACAGGGGTGGTATTGTGTCGCCTGTGAAGAATTTAAAGAAAAACGGGATCTCTTGGAAAATGGGTGTTGTCCTCTCCATCCCAACTTAACGGCTGAATGGCGGGATGAGGAAAATTATTTCTTTCGGCTATCCCGTTATCAATCGCAATTAGAGCAATTTTACCAAGACCATCCTGATTTCATTGAACCCGAAAGCCGCCGCAACGAAGTGCTAAAGTTTGTCGAACAAGGGTTACAGGATTTTTCCATTTCTCGCATCAATTTAGACTGGGGTTTTCCCATTCCCGATAATCCCCAACATACCATTTATGTTTGGTTTGATGCCTTGTTGGGATACGTCACCGCCTTATTAGAACCCGATCAAGAACCGACGCTAGCGAATGCCTTAGCCAAATGGTGGCCGATTAATTTGCATTTGATTGGTAAGGATATTTTACGATTCCATGCGGTCTATTGGCCTGCTATGTTGCTGTCTGCTCAATTACCCTTACCCCAAAAGGTGTTTGGTCATGGTTTCTTGACGAAAGATGGACAGAAGATGGGCAAAAGTTTAGGCAATACCCTAGACCCCGTTGATTTGGTGGATCGCTATGGAGCCGATGCGGTTCGGTATTATTTCCTCAAAGAAATTGAATTCGGTAAGGATGGAGATTTTAATGAAACTCGTTTTATTAATGTCTTAAATGCGGATTTGGCTAATGATTTGGGGAATTTATTGAATCGAACCCTGGGAATGGTGAAAAAATACTGTCAATCCCAAGGCCCCCAATTAACGGCTGCCGATTTATCGAGTGATAATGTTTTGCTGAATTTAGGAACAACTCTCGGCGATCGCGTCACAGTTGCCTATAGTAAATTATCGTTTAATCAAGGTTGTGAAGATATTTTTGAGCTAGTACGAGCTTGCAATAAATATATTGATGAAAGTGCCCCTTGGAGTTTGTATAAACAAGGTAAACAAGCAGAAGTCGAACAAATTTTATATAGTGTTTTAGAATCGATTCGTTTAGCGGCTTATTTGTTATCTCCTGTTATTCCCAACCTAAGTAATGCCATTTATCGCCAATTAGGTTTTGCAGTTGACTTCAATGATGGGTCAATGATTCAACAAGTGGCTCCGTTTGAGAAGCATTATCAATGGGGAGTCTTACCTGCAAATCCTAAATTAGACTCGGCCCAGCCTATCTTTGCACGATTGGAACTTCCGTTAAATACAGAATCGTCCTAAGATAATGTCGATTACGTTTTAATTTTCGGGTATTCTTTCTCTAAGTAGGTTTTAGACTTTAAATTTTTAAATTTTAAATAAACAATTTTTAAAAAAATTTATAAAAAACGAGGAATTTAAAATGTTTGATGAATTTGATAATGATCCCTTATTTACTCATGATCAACTTTTAGAAAATCGGGGTCGAGTTGCCATTTTTATCGATGGCTCTAATTTATTTTATGCGGCTCTCCAATTAGGCATTGAGATCGATTACACCAAGTTATTGCTCCGCTTAACTGCTGGTTCCCGATTGCTTAGAGCCTTTTTTTACACTGGAGTTGACCGCACCAACGAGAAACAACAAGGCTTTTTACTGTGGATGCGGCGAAATGGTTACCGAGTCATCGCCAAGGATTTAGTCCAATTACCTGATGGTTCCAAAAAAGCCAATTTAGATGTGGAAATTGCGGTGGATTTAATGGCCTTAGTTGGGTCATTTGATACGGCGGTGATTGTTAGTGGCGATGGAGATTTGGCCTATGCGGCTGATGCGGTGAGCTACCGAGGGGCACGGATTGAGGTCGTTAGTTTGCGTTCTATGACCAGTGATAGTTTAATTAATGTGTCAGACCGTTATATTGATCTAGATCAGATTAAAGAAGAAATTCAAAAGACCTCGAAAACCAGTTTGAGTTATGGCGGATTTCCCACTATTGGTTTATTAGATCACGATAAATCGCGTCAATAATCTGAGACTAAAAACTGGCTTCTGATTTGATTAAAAAAACTTACTTTTGCTTCAATCCGTTGATGTTACTTGTGGGTGGCATCTCCTTTTTGGCGATCGCGGGTTGCCAACCGTCTAAACCCGTCGCGAAACCTACACCCAGTAGTAGTCCTCGCTTAGAAAGCCATTTAACGTTAAATAAAGCGACTCTAGAGCAAACCAATGCTAAGGGTCAAAGCCTTTGGAAAATCCAAGTCGAAAACGCAGTTTATAGCCCTGATCGCAAAAATGCCCAACTCTCTAAAATCAAAGGAAATCTATTTACCGACGGCAAAATTGTGTTAAAAGTGAGTGCGGATAAAGGAGAAATTCAACGGGATGGAGAACTAGTAATCTTACGAGAAAATATTATTGCTGTTGATCCGCGAAATAAAGCTGTTATTAAAAGTAATGAAGTTGAATGGCGGCCCAAGGAATCTATTTTATTTATCCGTAATGACCTCAAAGGAAGTCACCCCCAATTAGAAGTAACAGCAAAAGAAGGTAAATATGATACACGTCAACAACGATTAGACCTGTCTGGCCAAATTGTGGGCTTTACCAAAGATGCACCCAATCAAAAGGTTGCGCCAAAGTCTAACAAGAAACTACAACTCAAGGCGGAGCACCTTTTTTGGCTAATTCCTCAACACAAAGTCCTTAATGATCAGCAAATGACGGTTTCTCGTTTTCAAGATCAAGTGATTACGGATCAGGTCATCACCAAAAAAGCAGAATTACAACTCAAAAATAAGCTCTTGTATATTCAAGAAAATGTAGATTTTAAATCTCTTAAACCCCCATTGCAAATTGCGGCCGCATCTTTAACTTGGCAATACGACAAACGTTTAGTCTCCGCCTCTCAACCCATTCAAATTATTGATTACGAACAGCAAATCACTTTGACGGGAAATCAGGGATGGGTTGATCTCAATCAAAATCTAGCCAGTTTGATGGGAGGAACGAAGGGAATTAGTCAACGCAATCAATCCACCCTTTTCGCTAATCAGTTGACTTGGAATATTACGAGCCAAACCCTAGAAGCTTTAGGGAATGTGGTCTATGAACAAAACCAATCCCCTAAATTTAATTTGACAGGCGACAGGGCAGTCGGTATTTTGCAAAATAATAGCGTCATTGTCACCAGTAATAATCGTCAAGAGCGAGTCGTCACCGAAATTTACCCCGAACCGAAATAACAAACACCTATGGTAACAACGCCCATCCCGACTAATCCCTACATATTATTAGTAAGAACCGATGAGTCTTTAAGCAATAAAGCCAACGTAGATTTACAAGAAGCAGGCTATATTCCCATTATTGCTGCTGATATTGATCAAGCTTGGATTGAACTGAAACGGCAATATCCCGCCATGATTGTGTTGGATCGCATACGGGCGGGAAATCAAGGCCTAAAGTTTTGTCAGCAGTTACGAGAATTAGCCTATCCTGTCACCATTTTAATGCTGATTGAAAAGGAAACTATTGAAGAGCGGGTGGCTTGCCTAGAAGCGGGGGCCGATGATTACTTGCTCAAGCCCTATCGTTCCGAATCATTTTTACATCGGGTTCGGTTCTATCTCCAACCTTCAGAAAATCAACAGGAACATTTGCAGTTTGGCAACTTAATCTTAAATCTGAGTAATCGTCGCTTATTCTTAGCGGGCAAAGAAATTGATTTGACGATGAAGGAATTTGAATTACTGAAATATTTAATGTCCCATCCCAGGGAGGTCGTCACCCGTGAACAAATTTTAGAGCATGTTTGGGGATACGATTTTCATGGCGAATCTAATATTATCGAAGTCTATATTCGTTATCTTCGCCTAAAGATCGAAACCGATGGTCAAAAGCGTCTGATTCATACGGTTCGGGGGGTGGGTTATGTTTTAAAAGAGGCTTAAGGAGAACCGCTTTAAGATAAAATCTGGGTCTTTGGAAGAAACAAAACCGTAACTTCAATTTTCGAGGACGACAACTATTACAAGAGGGCGATCATGAAACGACAAAAGTTAATCTATGGGCTACTGGCCGTGATCTTACTCTGGGGATGCGTCAACTCAAAGTCGTCCTTATCTCAATCCGAAACGATACAAAATCAAGCCCAAACATTACCGATTGAGGCGATCGCGAAAATTGGAGAAACCGTTATTCAATTAGAAGTGGCCAAGACACCAGAAGAACAGGCAATGGGCTTAATGTTTAGAACCCACTTAGCCAAAGATCACGGTATGATTTTTTTATTTTCTCCGCCCCGCATCACTCGTTTTTGGATGAAGAATACGTTGATTCCATTGGATATGATTTTTCTGCGCGATGGGGTGATTCAATCGATTTCTTCCCAAGTTCCGCCTTGTAAACGTGATCCCTGTCCCTCCTATGGCCCCTTTGTGGAAATCGATCAAGTGCTTGAATTGGCTTCAGGACGGGCTGCCGAATTAGGTTTAAAGCGAGGCGATCGCCTTAATATTGAATTTACAAAAACTCGGTAGTTACCTGTAAGTATATCAGTATAAGAATTTACAAAATTTAAGGATTTTTTTGTGATCCTAGCGACATAATTGCGTATAGTATATCAACGGATAGATTGTCGATCTCTAAAGACAAGATAGCCTAGTGTCATAGTTAGTCTACTTACACCTTAATTTGTGTCTGTCGCTACGCTCTAAAACACTTACCAAACTAATTCAGTGTCGGGTTACTTTTGTAAAGGGGTTAAGTTCAAGATTTCCCCCATTTCATTTAGTCCTTACGTCTTAATTCTGCGGTTATAAAGGTAGCGATCGTATTCAATTTTTGAATAGTAACTATTCTTAAGCGGTTTGCTCCCTAATGTTCAATAAATGTTTAACTATTTACATTCCTTTCACAAAATCTTCACAAAATTACGATAAACCTTATGTCATTCAATATTAAAGCTCCAAAATAATTTCAAAATTAACGTTCTGATTGATTAGTCTTCGCGCACAAAAGATTAATTTTGTATCAGATGGTCATTAGAGACATTAGCTGTAGACGCAATTTCGATCTCCTTGGTTTTTATTAATAGACTCTTTTAAAACTGCCTATTTTTTTCCCTATTGATTGGTTCGCGCTTTCAAAATGACAATTACACAACCCGATGGAATAACTCAAATGTCAAACTCACAATACTATGGGCTTTCTAATTTTTTGCGGGAAGAATTAGCTCTCTCCCAAGACTCCCTCGCGATCGCTGAACGTTCAGTCGAGCAGAATCACGGGCAATTGCCGATTGTACTTTGGCAATACGGATTGATTAACTTACAAGAATTGGAGCGGATTTACGATTGGTTAGATAGCGGTTCCTAAGCCACAACGCCTGTTTTCTAAATCATTCAGATATTGATATTGAGCTATCCATCGGTTGATTTAAATTTATTGGCTTTTACTCCTCCAATTTTTACTTTATATTAAGCAAATTTTTATATTGGCTTTAAAGGCCCCCTTTCAGAAAATGCCATAGCCTTCAGTTGTGGATTATGGAGACTGAGAGGGGGTTGTTTGACGAAAACGATTCATAAGCGAATTGGCAGGATTGGTTTGAGTTGGATTAGCAGAAGGCGCGCTATCTGTCGGGGGAATTGGTGCAGGAGAAGGCGTAGATGCATTGGGAATGGATGGCGGCGTTGACAGTGGAGAATTATTGTCTTTGGCTGAATTAGGTCGATTCGCAGGTGGAGCCGTTGTTGGAGCCGTAGGATTCGACCCATTGCCTGAAGGAGTTGTTAGCGGTGTAGGAGACTTTTCTGGCTTAGACGTTGTTGGTGTATCAAAGCCCAGCAGAAATTGGCTATCTTGAAAATAATTAATCAATGATTCAGGATTCAGTTTACTCAACCATTGTTGACGGCTCATGTTCACACTTAAAACAGGTGCAACAACACCATTATTTTCGCCAATTAAAACAATACGAACCTGATTAAGGTTGGAATTTTGACTAAAACGGTTTTTGAGTTGCGTTACCGTAAGCTTCGTCGCTCGTTGAACGAAATTAGCATAACTTTCATTTTGCTCGCGAGAGAGGGTGAGAGGAACCTGAGTGATTTGGGCAAAAACCGTTGGGGGGTGAACTACGGCCAAACTCAAACAGACAACACTGAATAGGGAAACATTTACAAAGTAACGAAGGGAAAAGAGGGGGTGGGCCAACCTTGATAATTTTGGTGTGTTTTTCATGTTTTTATTAATTAGAAGCATCCCTCATGGGTAGCTAGTCAAGGGGGGAATATATCCTTTATAATGAAGAGTCTGTGTCCTGACTAGATTGAATCATTAACTCAATCTCTTACTGTATAGTAAAGTAACAGGAGGCATCAACAAAAAAAACGGAGATTAAGGGATTAGGTCTTAAAACGTACATGATCAGTCAAAAAACAACAAATTCAAAAACTATTGGTTTTACCCACGAAGATTTTGCTGCTCTTCTTGATAAATACGATTATCATTTCAGCCCTGGCGATATTGTCGCTGGAACAGTATTTAGCATGGAATCTAGAGGCGCACTGATTGATATTGGTGCTAAGACAGCCGCCTATATTCCCATTCAAGAAATGTCGATTAATCGGGTTGATGATCCTGATGAAGTACTACAACCCAATGAGACCCGTGAATTTTTTATTCTGACCGATGAAAATGAAGACGGTCAACTTACCCTTTCCATTCGTCGTATTGAATATATGCGAGCTTGGGAACGAGTCCGTCAGCTACAGGCTGAAGATGCTACCGTTCGTTCTAACGTTTTTGCAACCAATCGCGGTGGTGCTTTAGTGCGGATTGAAGGCTTACGGGGATTTATCCCAGGTTCTCATATCAGTACCCGTGAAGCAAAAGAAGATTTATTGGGTCAAGATTTACCCTTGAAATTCCTCGAAGTTGATGAAGAACGCAACCGTTTGGTTCTCAGCCATCGTCGTGCTTTAGTCGAGCGCAAGATGAACGGTTTAGAGGTTGGCCAAGTGGTGATTGGTTCTGTCCGAGGAATCAAGCCCTATGGTGCCTTTATCGATATCGGTGGTGTCAGCGGATTACTCCACATTTCCGAAATTTCCCACGACCATATTGATACGCCCCACAGCGTTTTTGATGTCAATGATGAACTCAAGGTCATGATCATTGATCTCGATGCGGAACGGGGTCGGATTTCGCTCTCGACCAAACAATTAGAACCCGAACCAGGGGCAATGCTCAAAGATCGGGAACTGGTTTATGCGAAGGCTGAAGAAATGGCTGAGAAGTATCGCCAGAAATTATTAGCTGAAGCAGAAGGCCGTCCTTTTGAAGAAGAGGTGTTAGAAGATATTCCTTCCGCCTTAGAAGAGATTGAAGACGATTTAGCGATCGCTGCTGCGGAAGAATAAATCTAATTTAGAAACTAAGTAGAATTATAGAGAGGGTCTATCCCTCTTTTTTGTTTAAAAAAATGCCGTAACCTATCGGAAAACGCGACAATGGGGTTCGGTTCTAACGACTCATCAATATATTAAAATCTTGTTACAGTAAAACAATAACGATAATTCATAACTTGAAGAGATTTTTTCTTTAAGTGGGTAAATTAATAACAGAAGCATCATTGAGAGGAGGCACAATCGTGAGTCCCGAATTCAATCGTCAACAAAATTTATTTGGCAACGAAGCTGAAGTCGGAGAAGGTCTTTGGAATTATGTCCAAACCTTGTCTCCCGAAGCGATCGCCCAACTTTCTAAACCTGAATCCCAGGAAGTCTTTCAGGTCATGGAGCGCAACATTATCGGTTTATTAGGCAATCTCCCCTCTGAGCATTTTGGCATTACGGTTAGTACCAGTCGGGAGCATTTAGGACGATTACTGGCTTCTGCCATGATGAGCGGTTATTTCCTCCGCAATGCTGAACAACGCCTGAGTTTTGAGCAGTCTTTCCATTCGCTACAGAGTGCTAGTGAAGCCGAATAATTCTGCTTGTTACCAATTCAAGAATTACGGCGATCGCTGCTGCAATGGTACGGGCAACAGGGACGGAAGTTACCGTGGCGGCAAACATCTGATCCCTATGCCATCTGGGTTTCGGAAATCATGTTGCAACAAACTCAGGTTAAAACCGTTATTCCTTATTACCATCGCTGGTTAGACCAATTTCCCACGGTTAACGCTTTAGCCCAAGCAGAGCAACAAACCGTGCTAAAAGCCTGGGAAGGGTTGGGCTACTACGCCAGGGGTCGCAATCTACACAAAGCCGCCCAAGTCATTGTTCAACGCCATAACAGCCAATTTCCAACCCAGCTAGCTGAGGTCTTAGCCCTACCTGGCATTGGACGGACAACCGCAGGCGGAATTTTAAGTGCAGCATTTAATCTGCCTGTTGCTATCCTAGCCGGGAACGTCAAACGGGTTTTAGCTCGTTTAATAACCCTACCCGTTCCGCCAACAGAAGCCTTAGACAAACTTTGGGCGTTATCCGAACAGTTACTTGATCCCGATCAACCCAAAGATTTTAACCAAGCGTTCATGGATTTAGGGGCAACCATTTGCACTCGGAGCAAGCCGAAATGTGGTCAATGTCCGTGGAATTTTGCCTGTCAAGCGTACAATAAGGGAGTACAAACTGAATTTCCAAAACGTAAAATGTCTGCTCCCCTTCCCCATAAACGCATTGGTGTGGCTGTTATTTCCAACGATGAAGGATTAATTTTAATTGACCGTCGGCCCGAAGAAGGGCTATTGGGGGGATTGTGGGAATTTCCAGGCGGTAAGATTGAAGAAAATGAAACCGTCGAAGAATGTATTGAGCGAGAAATTTTAGAAGAAATCGGCATTAAAATTGCGGTCGGGGAAAATTTAATGACCATTGATCATGCCTATACCCATTTTCGAGTTACGCTCCATGTGCATCTGTGTGAGTATGTGAGTGGAACGCCCCAAGCCATTGAATGTCAGGAAGTCCGCTGGGTAACTCTAGATGAAATCGATCAATTTCCCTTCCCTAAAGCCAATGGACAAATTATTGCAGCGTTAAGAGATAAAGCGGCTTTAAGTTAGTAACAATAATAAGCGATCGCTGATTAATTAAGTCTCCAAAAAAGCAATAAAAATAGGTAATAAAAGTATGGTAGTAACTGCACCCCATCCTAAAAAATTTACGACGGAAGAATATTACAAAATGGCTGAGTCGGGGATCTTTAAAGACGGCGATCGCCTAGAGTTAATTAAGGGAGAAATTATTGAAATGTCACCCGTTGGATTAAGACACGCTGCTTGTATTAATAGACTCACCCAGATATTAAGCATTAAATTAACCACTCAAGCAATTATTAGTGTACAAAATCCGATTAAATTAAAAAATAATACGGAACCTCAACCTGATGTTGTTGTTTTAAATCCTCGCGAAGATTTTTACGAAACAGGACACCCCACACCAGAAGATATTTTATTATTAGTTGAAGTAGCAGATAGTAGCATTGACTATGATCGAAACGTCAAAATTCCACTTTATGCAGAAAATCAGATAAAAGAAGTTTGGCTTGTTGATTTAAATCAAAATTGCTTGGAAGTTTATCAAAAACCTCATCAAAATTATTATCAAATTACTCAAAAATTAACTTCAGCACACAACTTATTTTTAAGCGATTTTCCTGACATTGAAATTCAATTAAATAAGATATTGTAATGAAGGTTTTGACGCGCGATCGCGATCTGACTTTGCAATTATTTAGCTTCCATCCAATTTTTTCCTGAATGAATTTCAACCACTAAAGGAATACTGAGCGAAACGGCTTCTTCCATTGTGGTTTTAATTTTGTTTTCTAACACTTCCCACTCTTGGGGAGGCATTTCAAAAATTAATTCATCATGAACTTGCAATAAAAGATTGGCTTGATAGTTGGCCAAAATTTTATCTAACTGAATCATGGCGATTTTAATAATATCGGCACTCGATCCTTGAATGGGGGCATTGGCCGCAGAACGCAACAATTGGGCATCGGTATAGTTAATCTCTAAACTATCTAAATCAAGAGATTGGGGATCGCTACCTCGTAATTTTCTTAAGTCGGGACTGCTGAATTCAAAGTAACGTCTTCTGCCATAAATCGTTGAAACAAAACCATCCGCGATCGCGGCTTTTTTCATGCTTTCTAAATAGTTGAAAACTTGAGAATAGGTTTCACGATAACGGTTAATAAATTTGCGTCCTTGGTCTGCACTAACCCCTGCTTCCCTAGCAAAACGTTGCGCGCCCATGCCATAGATCACGCCAAAATTAATCGTTTTACCTAAATTCCGTTCAGCCGAGGTAATCTCTTCTTTATCAAACAGTAATTGAGCCGTGACACGATGCACATCTTGATAGTTGCGATAGGCTTCTAATAAAACAGGTTCTTGGCTTAAATGGGCTAAAATTCGTAACTCGATTTGGGAATAATCGGCGGAAACTAAAACCCAATTTTCTTTGGGAATAAAAGCTTGGCGAATTTTGCGAGAGAATTCTGTGCGAATGGGAATATTTTGTAGATTAGGATTCGAGGAAGATAGGCGACCTGTGGTGGTGACTGTTTGGTTAAAATCCGTATGAACCCGTTGAGTTTTGGGATTAACTAACGTCGGTAAAGCATCAACGTAGGTAGATTTGAGTTTGGATAAGGTGCGATGGCTAAGGATTTTATCGATAATGGGATGATCGCCCTGTAGTTTTTCTAAAATGGCGTGATCGGTGGAATAGCCTGTCTTGGTTTTGCGGGATTTTTTAACATTTAATCCCAATTTTTCAAATAAAATTTCGCCTAATTGTTTGGGAGAACCTAAATTAAATTTTTCACCTGCGAGTTCATAGGCTTCTGTTTCAATTTGCTGTAAATCAGTTTCTAATTGCTTGGAAAATTGATTTAAGTAATTCACATCAATGCGAACACCGATATCTTCCATTTCGGCTAAGATCGCTTCTAGGGGATTTTCAATGGTATTTAATAGGGTTTCGAGTTCGGGAATAGCCTGTAATTCTGCCCGCAAAGGTTGGACTAATAACCAAGTGGCATAAGCATCTAGCCCACAATAATGGGCAGCTTTTTCAATGTCTAAGTGGGAAATATTTTGTCCTTTAGGAATGCCTAAATCTTTATAGCTAAGGGCAACAATTCCTAAGAAATAACGACGGCATAGCTCGGTTAAATTATGGGCTTGTTCGGGGTGCAGAATATAGTCAGCGAGCATGGTATCTAACACGACACCTTTGAGGTTAATTCCTTGATGTTTAAAGACTAAGCGGTCATATTTAGTATTTTGAAAAACTTTGGGATATTGCTCATTTTCTAATAGAGGAGCCAGGGCGGTTAACACGTCCGATTTAGCTAACTGTTGACCTGAAGTATGACCTAATGGAATATAGGCAATATCCGTAATGGCTTTACCCCAGGCACAACCGATCCCCACTAATTCGGCGTGCATAGGATCTAAGCCTGTCGTTTCCGTATCCCAAGCAACGGGTTCTTCAATTCGGGTATAGGTTTTTAAATGGTTAACTAGGTTTTCTAATTTTTCGGGTGTATCAATAATTTCAGGTTGAATAATCTTTTGAGCGGCAATTAACGCTTGATTCGGTTCAATTTGCTCTGTTTCAGTATTGGCATTAAATAACGATAATTGTTGATTATCTTGTGATTCAGAGGATGGCGTAAATGATTGAGGTTGAGTAACAACTTGGGCAACAACTTCTCCACCAAATTGGACTTGTAGCTGATCAATTTTGTCGATAAAAGTTTTGAGTTCTAGCTCAGCTAAAATTGTTTTCACAGATTCACGATCAAAGCCTTTTAAATAAAAAGTTTCTAAGGAATTATCTAAGGGAACATTGGTAATAATTTCAGCAAGATGGCGAGAATGGTAAGCGTCTGCTTTCCCTTGTTCTAATTTGGTTTTGACGGCACCTTTGATTTTGTCTAAATTTGCGTAAACTGCCTCTAAGGTTTCGTATTCTTGCAATAATTTAACGGCTGTTTTTTCCCCGATTCCTTTCACGCCTGGAATATTGTCGGATTTATCGCCACAAAGGGCTTTATAATCCACAATCTGTTCGGGTTTAACCCCCATTTTCTGAATAACGGCTGCGGTGTCGAATTCGCTGTAACTATTGCTGGCAATGCCTTGGAAGGGATTTCTTTCTAGATATAAAACGCTGATATTTTTCTGGGGATCAACTAATTGGAAAAGATCGCGATCGCCGCTGACGATTTTGACTTGATAGTTAGCTGCACTGGCTTGATGGGCGAGGGTTCCTAAAATATCATCGGCTTCGTAGCCCGCATAGGTAATGGTTTGTAGATTCAGGGCGGTTAACAGTTGCCGTAAATTTTTTAAGTCAACAATAAATTCCTCTGGGGTTTCTTGGCGATCTGCTTTGTAGTTTGCGTCGGCTTCGTGGCGAAAGGTGGGTTCTCGACGGTCAAAGGCGATCGCGATCGCTTGGGGACGTTGGGATTCGATCACCTGAATTAAAGAATTTAAAAACCCAAAACAAACACTGGTGGGCGTACCGTTAGCCGTGCGTAATGGCCCGCGCTTAGAAGTCGCAAAGGCATAATAGGCCCGAAAAGCGAGGGAGTGACCATCAATCAAAATCAGCAACGGTGCAGCATTAGACATATACAGGAAATTCGCAAACCCCTAGCATTAGAGGACTATCGGCAAAAAAGACTTCTCCATTTTACTCTGCTTCCACTCAGGACTTTTCCCGAAATGGCGCGATCGCGTTTCTGTCTACGAATCTAAACAAAAGTTAAAAAAATTTTTTGCTGTAGCGATCCCCTCGTAATCGTTAAATTTATGATTGCCGTTATCTGTTCGTCAACCCTACTTTAAATTTTTTCAGAAAGTCAATCGCCGTCTGTTTTTGAGTTAAACCTTACTTGAACGAAGCAGTTTAAAGGAAAATCCAATTGCAGTCACTTCTTTGGAGTTAGCAAAATAAGTAGTTCAAAAGCACTAAATTGAATCTAGTTAATGAGCGAAAAGCAGGGAACAAATTGATTATCAAAAAACGACTTAGCTCTTATTATAAAAATGATACGCTTGAATCGACTGAATCGAGTTTCGCTCATCATTGTCATTTTCACTCTTCTTACTTTGATTGATTAACCACACTATGACCGCTCTGCCTAAACAATTTCCTGCCAAGCTGACTTCAGAATCCCAGAAAACCAGCATTGCTACCCAGCGTTTAGCTCCAACTCGTAGAATGCGTTCTCGGCAGTCCTCATTAGCAACGCCTATTGATCTGACGCAAAAAACCTTACCAACCGGCTTACAGTTCTTACTCCGTTTTCAACAAGCCACCTCAGTAATTACCTTTGGATTAGTCGGTGTGGCCTTAACCGTCTATGGGTTAACGGTTTATACGCCCCGCACCTGGAGCCACGAATATAAAAGACTGCGATCGCTGCAAAATCATGAGCGTCAACTGGTCGCTACCAATGAAATTTTAAAAAATCAGTTAGCCCAACAAGCAGAGAAGCCCAATTCAGGGTTAGTGCGTCCCAATCCCAATTACAATATCTTTTTACCCAGTAGTGCAGAAAATAAAACATTAGCCCCTCAAGCCGCCGAAACCACTACGAGCCTATTCTTGGGTCAGAAACCGCTCGCTTACTAAAGACGGGGAAATTAGCTGAATTATCTGGGTTAGATTGACGGTAATTCCCTAATCTTAGATAACTAACATAATGAATGATTGCAAAATGGCAATTTTAACTGAGTATGGCTTCTTCTAACTTTAAAGTTCAACCTCTCACTCACAAAACATCCCGACCCAAGAATCGGAAAAAGCCTGCTAAGCTAAAATCTGTTGCTACTCAACCGCCGACTAAACCTAATTCTAAAGCTCGGCCCACCTCTCGATTATCGAAGCCAGTACAACCGAAAATTCTTCCATTACCCCAGGGGCGACTCATTACGGTTTGGGCCATTTTATTGGCAGGGGTAATGGGACTCAGCTATAAACTGTACCAATTGCAAGTCATTCAAGCCGCAACCCTACAGAAAAAAGCGCAAGCTCAGCAGACTACCAGCCTACAACCCTATATTCCCCGCCGCAACATTATCGATAGTTTGGGTAACGTACTGGCCACTGACGCGTTGATGTACACCCTCTATGTACACCCCAAGCTTTTTAAGATTCCCAATACTGAAATGGCGGAAAAATTGTCACTCATTTTGGCGGATCAAACTCCTGAACAGTTGGTGCGACGATTTGAACAGCGACGGAGCGGAATCAAGTTAGCAACTCGCCTAAGTGAATCCCAAGCCGCTAAAATCAAAGACTTAAAACTCGATGGTTTGGAATTAGAGCAACAATATGCCCGTTTTTATCCCCAGGATGAGATGGCGGCGGAAGTGGTAGGCTATACCGACGGGGATCACCGTGGCCAAGCGGGAATTGAGTTAAGTCAGCGGGAATTATTAGAACGAAATGCCTTAAATTTATATATTCGGCGATCGGGTCAGGGCGCGATTTTACCCGCCTTTTTACCCCAGGATTTATTGCAATCTAATGATTGGCAAGTGCAATTAACATTGGATATGCGTTTGCAGCGGGCCGCACGGGAAGTTTTAAAGGATCAGTTAAAAGCCTTTAAAGCGAAGAAAGGAACCGTATTAATTATGGATTCCTGGGATGGCTCGATCATCACAATGGTTAATGAGCCGACCTTCAATCCAAATCAGTATTCTAAAGCCAAGGTCGAGTTATTTAA
>CAYZWO010000067.1:19130-22071 GCA_964482215.1 uncultured bacterium | reverse complement strand
TTCTTTACACTGCTGTATTTTGGACTTAACGGGAAAAGTTAGAATGACAACGAGTCAAGCCGCCTAGGAAATACTGAAGTGATGGAGCCAAATTTATAACCCGCAATTAGTGAGGCGATATTTTGCACAATTAAACGACACTGTTTTTCAAAGCCGGTTGAAGAGCTAAGAGAAAGCTGACTGGTGCTAGCGTGAGAATTATATCTAATTAGTGTCTTTCAAGGGCTCAGGGGGACTTTTTTCTTCCGACTTGTCTTGTATTTTAACCTCTTGTTTCTTTTTGATAACCTTTTGAGTATCTCTATTTAATCAATAAGGAGGAGATCCAAATCTACTCATTAAAATTAACTAAACCTAATTATCTTCGGCAAATAAGTAATTAAAGAATCATTAATTTTTCTAACTGCTTTAATAATTTGAATAAAATAAATAATAACCTGCGAAATGTGATTTTATAAATTGAATCCTAGCTAAATTGTTTATTTTTAATAACTATTATTTCAAAAGTTTGCCATTATGATGAAAATAAATAACGTTGCCGGAATACTTTCCCTAAACATTGGTGTGGCTTGTCTCACTAACTTGACCGTTATTAATAAAGCCGAGGCGTTTACTTTATTTACCGCAAATTTAACGGGAAGCCAAGAAACGATTCCCAATGCTTCTACCGCAACAGGTTTTGGTTCAGTTTTACTCAACGATATAGAAGATCAAATTACGGTTAATCTTTCCTGGACAGGCTTAACTGTCCCAGCAAGTGCCGCTCATATTCATGGCCCTGCACTATCAGGAAGTAATGCTCCTGTTTTGTTTGGTTTGACGGGAGTTCCTAACGTTACCACAGGGCAAATTTCGCAACAAAGTTTTTCCATTACGCCAACTCAAGTGAATTATTTGAAAACAGGCCAACTCTATTTCAATATTCATAATTCGGTCTTCCCAGCAGGAGAAATTCGAGGGCAGATTCAGCAAGTTCCTGAACCGATGACGATTTTAGGTAGTATGGCCGCGATCGCGTTTGGTTCTCGTTTGAATCGTAAATTTGCTCAAAAAGAAATTCAACAGAAAGAAAAGGTTTAGCCAAATCGGGATTAATAAACGTCCGTAGCGACTCGATGCAATAGGGAATGCCGATACACTAAGCTTTTCATATCTTCCGCATAGCCTCCCCCAATAACACAGGCTACAGGATAACCTTCCGCTAAACAGGTACTTAAGACCTGTCGTTCCCGTCGATATAACCCTTCATCGGTTAAGGCTAATTTCCCTAAGCGATCGCCGACATGGACATCGACTCCCGCATCATAAAGCACTAAATCGGGTTTAACCTGACTGAGTAAATCGGGTAAATAATTGGCCAAAATTTGCAGATAACCATCATCGTCTAAGCCTTCAGGTAAAGGCACATCCAGATCGCTGGTTTGTTTACGACCAGGAAAATTACTGTCACAGTGCATGGAAAAGGTAAATACACTGGGATCGTTTTGGAAAATCCAGGCCGTGCCATCCCCCTGATGCACATCCAAATCCACAATCAAAATTTGTTTAACTAAGCCTTCTTTTTGTAACACCCTAGACGCGATCGCCAAATCATTAAAAATACAAAATCCCGAACCATAATCAGGAAAGGCATGGTGGGTTCCCCCTGCCGTATTACAGGCTAAACCGTATTGGAGAGCTAATTTTGCGGTTAAAATCGTCCCCCCCACTGCGGTACAGGTACGCCGCACTAATTCAGGACTCCAGGGTAAACCAATGCGACGTTGGGCTTTTGAGTCAAGGGTTCCCTGGCAATAGTCGTCAATATATTGGCGTGTATGTACCAATTCAATTAGGGATAAATCGGGTAATTCGGGCTGATAATAGTTATCGTTGCTTAAAATTCCATCACCTAGTAACAATTCGTACAATTGCTGAAACTTAATCATGGGGAAACGGTGTCCCTCTGGCAGTGGCGCGACGTAATGGGGATGGTAAACAATGGGAACCATGTTAAGGCAATTTACGGGCGATAAAACTGCCGATTTCTATTCCGATTACGCCTAAAACCACGCTTCCTAATCCATAAAATAGCATCATGGCTTGTCGATTGGTTTTTAACATTAGGGACATATCCAGAGCATAGGTGGAAAAGGTGGTGTAGGAACCGAGAAAGCCGACCGCTAAAGCTAACCGCAAATCAGGGGAAATCAGCGATCGCTCCAATGCCAAGGTGACGAGAAAGCCCATCAATAGTGAACCTGTGATATTGACGATAAAGGTTCCGTAGGGAAAGCCCTCTCCCCATAAGCGCATGAATAACATACTCAGGTAATAGCGACTCAGTGCGCCAGGTATTGCCCCCAACGCGATCGCCAAGGGTGCGCGAAGATTCGGGTCAAGGGAGGTAAATAAGGCGAGGGTTTTGCCAAAGAACACGATTTAATCAGTGAGATGGGATTTATAACTTTGTACCGTATTCTGTAACAACATGGCGACGGTCATCGGGCCAATGCCGCCTGGAACGGGCGTAATATAACTAGCAATGGGCGCAACGCCTGCAAAATCCACATCTCCCACTAAACGGGCATTTCCTGACTCATCTTCGACCCGATTAATGCCCACATCAATGACTACGGCACCAGGTTTTATCATGTCGGCTTTGATCAATTCGGGTTGGCCAACGGCTCCCACGACAATATCCGCTTGGCGAGTCAGTTCGGTCAAATTTTGGGTGCGAGAGTGGGCAATGGTTACAGTTGCATTTTTTTCTAATAACATCAGGGCGAGGGGCTTACCGACTAAGATACTGCGACCGATGACAATGGCCTGTTTGCCTGCCACATCGATGTTGTATTCCTCTAGTAAACGCATCACCCCTGCGGGCGTACAACTGCGTAATCCTGTTTCACTGCGGACTAAGTGACCTAAATTCACAGGATGTAAGCCATCAGCATCTTTT
>CAYZWO010000067.1:0-19120 GCA_964482215.1 uncultured bacterium | reverse complement strand
ATGGTATGTAAGAGGGCAACAGAATCCAGGTGCTTGGGTAAGGGTAACTGCACTAAAATGCCGTCTACATTCGGGTCTTGGTTAAGCTCTTCAATAACGGCGGTTAATTCTTCCTGGGTCGTCGTTCCAGGAAAGTGTTTACCGAAAGAGCGCATTCCTATTTTTTCGCAGGCTTTTTCCTTATTACGAACATAAACCGCACTGGCAGGATTATCTCCGACCATTAATACCGCTAATCCAGGCGATCGCCCCATTCGAGGCAAGAGTGTTTCAATTTCCGTTTTTAATTCCTGTTGAATCTTCTGTGCGAGAGCTTTACCGTCTAAAATTTGGCTAGATTGGGCAGATGACATGATAAATCAAAAAGTTCAAAAATTCAAAGAATGAAGAGACGCAATGGCAAATCTAAGGTTAAGATAACCTATTGGGGAAATCTTTGGGTTGAAGTATGACATTTCTCAATATTCAAAAATGCCGTCAAACCGTTTTACCGTTGTTGATTAGTGGCTTAATTATTAGCTGTAGTCCCTTAAATCCGTTGGGACTAGCCTCTCAGGAATATACCGTGATCGCGGAACTCAATAAAGTCGCCAATAGAAGCTTGATTCAAGTTCAAGGCATTGTGGTAAATGTTGCCCCCTTTTTAGATGGAGGAGCCTATCAGCTACAGGATGCCACTGGCTCAGTCTGGGTGAAAACAGATAAACCATTACCCAAAAAAGGCGTTTCTTTATCGGTTAAAGGAGAAATTCAGTATGAAGGGATTTCTGTCGGTCAGCAGCAACTCAGTGAATCCTATATTTTGGAGGTCAGCCAAGAGCCTCAACCTTCTGCAATTACTCAAACGTCCCTCTCCGTCCCTGCTTCTCCTGCACCCTCACCTATTCCTGCCGCTTCTCCCATTCCTTCTCCTTCCGTTACCTCCGAAGTTTCTCTTCCCGAAACCTCTCCTACTCCCGTTCCCTCCCCATCACCTTCAGTTACTCCCACTGCTTCCCCTGCCGTTTCTGCCCAACCCTTGACTGTTACCCCATCAGAGCCGACTCAGATCGCTGTTCCCGTTGGTTCCCCCACAACTCAACCCACAACGAATCAGCCAAAAGTGCAACCACCTGCTAAACTGAATCTCGATGATCGATTCCTTCCCCACAAATCTTTACCGAAATGACGGGCCGCCGACGGTTGCCTTAGCAATTCTTTATCGAGAAGACCGATTTTTGTTACAACTTCGAGACAATATTCCCACCATTCTCTATCCAGGGTATTGGGGGTTATTTGGCGGGCATATAGAATCTGGAGAAACACCTGAGATTGCGGTAAAGCGAGAAATTTGGGAAGAAATCACCTATGAATTGATTGAATTTCAGTTTTTTGGTATTTATGCGGATGAATCGGCCATTCGTCATATTTTTCATGCTCCGCTAATGGTTCCATTAGACCAATTAACCCTTCACGAAGGATGGGATTTTGGACTGATAACTGCGGAAGAAATCCAGCGAGGACAGATTTATTCGGCAAAAGCACAACAAGTTCGCCCCTTAGGGAAAATTCATCAAAAAATATTGGGCGATTTTCTCAATGCTGAATTACATTAGTAACAGGCTCATAAATAAGGAACTCTAAATTTTCCCTTTAGTCTTCCCTCTTAGGTTCTATATGATCCTAATCGTTACGCTTTCTCCTCGACCCTCGTTTAACGAGACAACCCCTCCCCTATCCACTTCTCTCGTTTTTGTATAGGCTGCCCATGACTCAGCATCTCCGTTTTGCTCCCTTCTTGCCCAAATTATTCACTCAAGCCGTTTTGCTTTCCTTTAGCTTAGGAGCCCTCGTTTCTCCTGCATTGAGTACTCAAGCAACATCTAATCGAGGAATTTCTCCTACAGTAACGAAAGCCTCTGATGAAGTCCTAGAAGATAGCCCCAAAGCTTTGGTTGATGAAATTTGGCAAATTATCAATAATGAGTTTGTCGATAAAGAATTTAATCATGTTAATTGGTTAGCAAAACGACAGGAATTATTAAGTAAAAATTACAGCGATCGCAAGGCGGCCTATAAAGAAATTACGAAGTTATTAAAGGAATTAGGCGATCCCTATACCCGCTTTTTAGCTCCCGATGATTATCAGCAATTAACCAATCAAACGGCGGGTGAAATGTCTGGAGTCGGTTTACGGATGACCCTAGATAAACGTACTAATGATCTCTACGTGGTAGAACCTGTGAAAAATTCTCCCGCAATTAAGGCGGGCATTCAATCGGGCGATCGCATTGTCAAAATCAATGGTAAACCGACGGCGTTAATGAATTTGGAGCAGGCCAGCCAAGAGATTCAGGGAGCAGTGGGAACGGATGTCAGCTTTGAATTGTATCGTAAAGGCAAAGGCGCGTTTACTGTTACCTTAACACGCACACAAATTGAAGTTGATTCCGTAACCTATGCAATCAAAGAAAATAATAATGTACGGGTGGGTTATATCCGTTTAGATGAGTTTAGTTCCCATGCAGCCGAGCAGATGAAGGCCGCGATCGAAGAACTCGATAACAAGCAAATTTCAGGCTATGTTTTGGATTTACGCGGCAACCCAGGTGGTTTACTGTTTGCTAGTGTGGATATTGCTCGTATGTGGCTCAAACAAGGTGAAATTGTTAGCACGATTGATCGCAAGGGCGGCGATCGCCATTTTTCTGCCAACGGAACAGCAATTACCAATTTACCCCTCGTCATTTTGGTGGATAACGGATCTGCCAGTGCTAGCGAAATCTTAACTGGAGCATTAAAAGAAAACGGACGGGCTACCATTGTGGGAACTCGGACTTACGGTAAAGGAACCGTTCAATCCGTTCATTCTCTTTCCGATGGATCAGGATTAGCTGTCACCATCGCCCGTTATTATCCCCCCAGTGGCACTGATATTAACCACAAAGGCATTAACCCTGATATTTACCTCGATTTATCTGCCGATCAGCAATTGCGTCTGCGGAATGATCCCACTTCAGTGGCAACGGATTTAGACCCTCATTTTCTCCAAGCCGTATCAGTCTTAAAAAGTCGCTCGACCAATTTAAGTAAACCAATTACACCGTCTAAGCCAGTGGGAATGAACTTGCTCAATTCTCAGTTGTTATCTGGCTCGGATTTTTAGAAATCTGTTAGCTTTATCTTTTGGTTTATTGTAATTAAGTAAGTATTGGTTAGCAATGGTTGATTCTATTACTAACCATTATTTTTTGCATGAAAATTCTAGCAACATTTACAACCATGAGCTATCACTGTTGATGTTTAAGCTTTCTCAATGTCAAATTTTTCCCCTAAGCTACTTTTCTATTCTTTCAATAACAGACAATAACAGATTTTTGTTCTAAACAGCGAAATATGGGATAAAATTCAACTTACATTTAGTTACAGCCCTAAACCCCCGACATAGAAAGCTTTTTTAAAAATAGATAACCATTACTAAAAATGGCTCAGGCGGGATTTGAACCTGCGACCTTGGGCTTATGAGTCCCCTGTTTACAGATTCATTAGGGCTTATTTTATCAGGCTTTCAAATACTAAGAATCTTTGTGGACTAAATAAGGAATAAAAAGCACTCTTTTTGCGTACCCTACCGCTAAAAATTTCCTATAATTTGAGTGATGAAGTTTTAGTACAAATAAACTCTATGGGCTTATCACTGGTTCAACGTTTCGGCACTGGGGCAACGCTCGATACAACCACCCCATCAGCCCCCAAGTTAGTTATTAATCTGGCCGCTTTGGAAAATACAGCCGATGGCGGCGACATTGCTAACTCTCAGGGCATTAATGATGTGGGGCAAATTACCAACGCAACTAAGGACGCATGGGCTGATAGAATCGCGGCGGCTCTTTTGGTTTTGTGGAAGCAGAAACAGCCAACAACTAACGATGATGACAAATTGGGAATTTATATTGATGATCCCTTTAAGCAGTTTATTACTCGGAATGGAGTAGACCAGCTTTATTACTCCTATGCAACTAACATTTATACTGCTGATCCAACGGCTAACCTAGACCCCGATGATGTGGTGACGGCTTAATGGAAGGGTTAACGGAATTATTCGGCGAGGGAACGACCTATAACAACGGCATCCTCTCAATACCAAGGGCTAATCTGGAAGCGATGGGATTAGCCCCTTTTTCTAACGATTCGGTGAGTATTTTAACCGCGATATTACTAAGGATTGATAATTATTTTTTTGGGGTCTTAGTTGACCATGACGGCGCGGTTTTAGTAGATGATTTGGGCAATAGTTTGGGGTACGATTTAAATAGAGATGAACCGTTGTTAAATTCTGAATATTCGGGTAAAGAATTAAGTTTTGATGAGTTAAAATTATATTGGAATTGGTTAATTAGTTTTTACGAATTGAGGGAATAAATTATGAACAAACAAAAAGCTATTAATAATAAAAAACAAGCTATAGATTTTAGAAGAGCTTGTTATTCTTATTTTTCAGATACTCGCTTAATTGATTGGATTTATGAAAAATGGAACCATAAAGTAGCAAGACAATTGATTTATAAATCATTATCTAAAATAAATGATTTGGTTATTAAAAATCCTGATCAAGATTATCAAGCTGATTTTAGAAACTTTGGAGACTATACCATTGGTATTGATATGCAAAAAAAACGTATATGGATTACCAACCCTAAACGTCATAATCCTTTATTAAAAGATAAAAATCTAATATTGCTTAGTGAAGACCAGTTGTTTTTAGATTGGAATTTTACAATTTTAGATTTTTTAAACTCTCAAAATGCCTGATTTTATAACCCCATCGGCTAACATGATTTATCTAACTCTTAATGGCTCAAGCCGTGAGGAGTTGGTTAAGGATTTACTGGATAAAATCAGCCAAGAAACATTAAAAAATCTCTCAGTTACCCAAGAGGAAACACAAGAGATTTATCGAATAGATGGAAATTTGTATGAGCAGACAACTTACGAGGTAACTTATACCACACCGTCTAATTCTCCCAAAGTTGACCCCGATAATGTTACTTCCTGATAACTTGAATCAGTAACAAAATTTCAACGACAAAAAAGAAACCATGAAAGCCGATAAAATCTTTTAGGGAGTATCGAAAAGAATAGGGTAATCGGGCTAGATGACCTGTAATTCTAATAAATATTCCCAAAGCTTTGAAGGGTGAACCAGCAATAAGAATATACCCTAAAACTAAATTGATACTGCCTAAAATTCTGAGTTTATTTATCATGCTTTATCAATAACTAGTTGATTATCAATCTTGACCATTTGAGCGTTTGGATAGAGTAAAACGGAAGTGGGTAAAACATTATGTTCATCACGGCTAATCCCTATCCAAAAATGTTCTGAACATTGAATATTAATTTCGGTTTCCTCAGCAACGATATATTCACCCGATTGGGGGCAATAGTAAGCAGGCAAAGCCAGTATTTTATTCCAATGGGCTAAGATGAAATGCTCTGGTTTGACGGCTTGAAACTTAGCATTGTTGGCTAAGGAATTCAGTAAAGGATTAAAATCGAGCGTGACAAAAGTTTTATTTTTGGCGGTAATAACGCGGTGGTTTCCAAGTAATTTAATCATCGTCTCTATGCCTATAATCTTCAAATTTACGAATTAAAAAACAGTGAATCCCTTCTACTCGCTTAGAGAATTTTTCGAGATTTTTGGCAAGTAGAGAAGTGTCATTTTTAATTTGATTAAAGTAAGTGCTAATTTTCCACAAGATAATTAAGATCCCAACAATGCCTGTAACTAAGCTAATTGTCTTAATCCAAGGTTCTATACCGTCTTTGTGGGTTAATCTTGAATATTCTTCAAGGCTTAGGGTGATTTGTCCGATTTGTTTTTGCTCATTTTTCATTGTTACCCCGCTTGAATCGGATCACTGATTAGGCAAGGTTCCCCAAAGAGAAAGGCTGAATTTATCTCCACGCTTGGTTTGATTCGGACGCGATCGCCGCGCTTAATGGGGAGATAGCCAAATCGATAACACCATGTATTACCCAGAATTTCCCCTTTACTGGCAACGGGAATAACAAGCGTTAGATAAGCGTTATTCTGAGCATCTTCAAGATAAAGTGTAATATTTCCGCTAGGGGTAGAAGCAAAGGCAATCCATAGGGATTTAGCGAATAAATCAAGATTAATGCTCCAGCGTTTTTCCCCTTCCGCCGCGATCGCGCTTGCCTGATACTTAAGTATGGTTTCGAGTGGTTCAACGGCTCGGACTTGCTCAGTATTGGGATTCTTAGCGGCTTCAATTTGGTAAGCTCCTGCTAAGTAAGCAGTATTTTGATAACTCATGGCAGTAACGGAAGAATGGGACTAGCGGAAAGGATGGGGACAACGCCTGCGGTCACACCTGCACTAATGGGAGACAAGCCAGTGCCTAAGATTGCTAAGGCGGTATTTTGGGCCAACTGATTAGCCGCGATCGCCGCGTCCAGATTGAAAGCGGTTGTTTGATTTTGGAGTAGTAGCTTAATATCCTCTTTAATCGCTGCGACATCATCACCAATCGACTCCTGAGTAACATCGGAATAAACAACATAAGCCCGAAAATTAGGCTGGTCTACGGTTGTACCAAAACTACAGTACAGTTCAAAACCTGATTCAGAAACTTCTCTGGGAATGGGAATAATTTCGTCGGTATCAAGGCTATTTTTGGTTTCCCAAACTTTGGTTAATTGCCCATTAATCCCAGGTAACCTAATCAGCCAAGCAACCCCGATGATTAACGCCAAACCGTCGTCTAACCCTGGATCAAAGTAGAGGTATTGACCCCCCTTGAAAGGTTGTGAGAGGTTGCGCGGTTCACTAGCAAAGACGGTTCCATCGTAAATAATTTTAATTTCCATCTTCTACGCTGATATCTAGGCTATTTTCATCAAAAATCGCGTAAGTATCGGAATCATTGAAAAAATTATCGGAGTCTTGAGGTAATAATTTTTCACTCACTTTGTCAGCGACATCATCTTTATTAAGAGCAACCAAAGACTCTAATTCAAAGGAAACAGCGACTTTAATTTTGCGGCTCATGATAGAAAATCCTCGTAATCTTTAGTATGGGTTTCACCTTGATAACTGACAGCTAAAACGTTTGGATAATTAATTAATTCAGTTGCTAATACGTTCCATTCCCCTGTATTAGGTCGATAGGGATTGTAAACTGTGCGACGGGTTTCTTTATTGGCTTCTAAGGCTTGGAAACAGCAATCAAATTGACGTAACTGTAGGCTGTCATCACGTTTTGGAACTTCTAAGGGTTTATCGCTTTGCAGTCTGGCCAGATAAGCAGGCGGTCTAGGGGTTCCGATGGCTTCACCGTCTCGCTCTACGGTTAAATCAACCCGATAGTAAGCTGATTTTCCTAGTAAATCGAAGTCATAGAGCATATAGGCTCTTTGAACTTTGGCGTTTTCTTTAGGCGGTTCAAGCATAAAATTTAAGCCAACTTGGGTCTATTAATTCCCCTGTTAATCCGATTGTTTTCCCTTTCCCTTTCAGTTTGTATGCCAAGCCAGTGAAGAAGAAATAATAATCATTTGACCCAGGCAAAAAGGGAATGTCAACATGAAGATAACGACTATCGGTGAGCCAAATTAAGGCGTATCTCATGCGATTAGGAATATCACAATAGGCTTGACGGGAAACAACAGGAAAAACTTTCTCAAACCAGATATCGGGAAGATAATCAGTATCTTCTTCGATGCTTGTATTACTGCGAATGCCTCTAGTTCCTACGGTGATATCAACCCAATAGACGGAAAGCTTTACCCGTTGGAAAGTTTTGCCACAATCTGATTGATAATCACCGTAATAGGTAGCCATTAGCCCACAATGTTACTGCCCAAAAGCAGGTGGATATTAGTGGCTGATTCACCTTTCCATCCCAAGCAGTAGGCACAATCCGCGATCGCCTTAGCAACGGCTTTAGCTTTGTCATTGAAGGTCAAGCCCGAATCACCAGAAACAGGGGCTTTCCGAATGGCAGTAAATTCATCTTTACCCCCTGGAATAATCCCGTTAGAGTCATATTGCAGAATCGACTTAATCACGAAATGGCGCGGCATAATTCCTAAGCTGGAAGCGTTACAAATAGAAGCCCCATCTCCTTTTGGTTTCCATGCTGTCATGCCTTCTACTTGGCAATTTCGCATCGTTTCTGAGTCAATGTGAACCGCGAAAGACGTTTCAATTTCTCCTACAGTCGGAATTTCTGAATTGTATTTGTAGAGGTAAGAGATTTTTTTGCTTCCCGTATTTTGAACGCCAGTAATCGGGCTAGTTCTAAACTCAGATTTACTAATCCCTAACAGACCAGGAGGGACATAATTCCATTCTTCCCCTACCAAGTGAATACAGGCCGCTTCATCGTCTCCTTCTCCTGGAATCAAGTTATCCAACAGAGAAGGTTTAAGAACCTTAACCATATCGTCAATTAAATCGGCTTTGGGCACGATAAATTGAATTGTCCGACCGCTATTGAAAACAACCTTTAAATGGCGGGGTTTGAATAGGGTTGAGGTTCCACAGGAAACCCCATCACCCCGTTCTTTATACTTTGCAACCCCTTTAATATCGTTAAATTTTGGGGCAGTTGCGGAAATTTTGAATTTGAGATTTGGGTGTTTATTCCCAAAATCATCAACATATTCCTCTACCCAAAAACTTGCATTTGTAATGCCCATCGTTTTCTCCTTTGCTTAAATAAGCTTAAAATTTACGCTCCTTTTTACTTATGGGATGGATTAACTCGTGATACTAGCTACTTCATAGGTTTGGGTAGCCAAGCTGCTTAATGCCATTGAAATGGTGAATTGAGTCGTGAACTGTACCCCAACGAATACATCGCGATCTGAGTTTTCAAGGGCTGTAGTCGGGTTAACGGAAGCCGTTGCAGTCGCAGGAAGGGCAAAGGTGCTAGGAGCCGTAACCGTTTTGGTAATGACAGCAGAGGGAGCAGATACTGTACGAATCGGAAAAGAGGTGTTATCGTTTCCAATCCAACGGAATAGAGCCGCTAACCAATCGCGATTATCTCCAGCAACGTTTAAAGAGGCATGAGCAGGGGCATCGTAACGAGTCAAAGGTGCCGATTCAATTAATACGCCAGATTCTGCAATAGCAGCACTTGAAGCGACCTTAGTGGCATTTTGGAAAATATCCGTGATGGCAAAATCACCCACACCTGAATTACTGCCAGAAACGGGAACGGGTAAGGGTGCCAAGCCATTATTGGCGTTGAGCATGGTATAGGCTTGATAAGTTACGCCATAGGTCAGAGACAGAGACGCGGCGGCGGGTCTTGTGACCGATAAACCAAGGGATAAACCCGATGCTAACCCTGCGACAAAGGCTGTACTAATTTCCGCGATCGCGAGCAAGGCTTTATCTCGTTTGATGTTTGCGGCGACGGCATCAGCAAATTCAGCCGCGCTTTGGATGCCACCATTCACCAGATTGGTAGCAGGAATGAACACACCGTTAAAACTGGCATTCCCACCTGAAGCGGGAAAAATCTGAATCGCCATAGATAGCGTCTCCTAACGAATTGAATAAACTTTTGTGCTGTCTCTAGCGTAGTTCAAGCGTTCGTTAGTACAAAAAAAAGGGATCTAGGGCGATCTAGAACACTACTAGACAAGCCGAGATGTGGCGCGGCATGGTTCTAGCTGTAAATACTCATTAATCTTTTCAGGCTCCAATTCATGCACCCAAATGCGTCTTTTAAATCGGGTTATAGCAAGCCACTTTCTTTTTATAAGCGTTCTTACCTGTTTTCTCGAAATATGTTTGATTTTGCAATATTGTGTCAATCTAATTTTTTCGTACCAATTCTTATCACAATCAAATTCATAGGGATGAAGGGCAAAAAATGACTCTCTAGTCGTTTCTACCCATCTATTCGGCTTTTCTAGTCGGTTACGGCGTTCCATTGTTTTTGGGGGGTTGATACCCTTTTAAAATCTGTACTTCGTCAGAATCAGCAACTTTCCGACCTACACAAACCTTTCTAAGTACGATAGTTTTCCCTTGGTTTACTAAATTAGTTGATTGGTTATCTTTTTGGGGGAAACTAGGGTTATTTTTGTTGTCTGTTTCGATTTTAGTTAAACCCCGTATGGATGCAAAAAAGCGTCTGCCTTCGTCTTTAGATTCAAACCATGCTTTATAAAGTGGGTATCTTCGCGCCTTATTTTTAGTCCGTAATTCTCCCCATTGATTGCCCAAAACTTGATAGATATCGGCAAAAAATTCATTCCAAACAGTTTCAGGGTCAGCAGGGGCTAAAATCGCGTCTATCGGGTCAGCTAATTGGGTTACGTTGTTCCATTGTTTTTCTTTTTTGGTCATCCATTCAGGTCGTTCGCGTCCAAATTCATCAAGCGGCGGTCTTAGTTTCCAGTGGAAAAAGATATAGTAACCCTGAGTATTCCAAATCGCGCTAGGGTCTGGGAGTAATACGCTACAAGAACTTGATTTATCTTGACAAATCATTTCTTTTTTTAATTCCAATAATTTTTTATATTCGGCAACTTGAAAAGCATCTTGAGGAACGGTAATCAATATTTCCTTATAACCTTGTGCTTTTTCAGCTTCCGTACAACTATCATCATTTTCACAGCAAACAATATCTACCGTTCTTATAATTTTTTTATTAGTACATAGAGCGGCATTGATTAAATTAATTTGTTCACTTAAGGTTGCTAAGGCTGGCCCAATTCCGTCAACTGTAACCAACTCACTATCATATTGAAACGGAAGAATAGCTTCTTTAACGTTATCATCAGGAATTTCAGGCCATTTACATTCTTTTAAAACTCGCATTGAAGGCTTAACGCTAACTTTTTCTTTAATTTGCTCAATATCGTTATTACCTAAATTAATATTATTTTGAATTTGGGTTAAGTAATTAACAATGTCGACGGTAATTTGCGTTTGAATCGTGGTTAATGTATTGGTAATTTCAATATCTACCTTATTCCAAATTAGGTTAAGGGTTGGGGTGATATCAACGTTTATGTTATTTTGAATCGCCAATAAATACGCTTTAATTTCTAGCTCTAATTGGTTTTTGATTAGCGTTAAGTTATTGGTAATATCAATATTTAGTTTGTTCCAAATCAGGTTAAGGGTTGGGGTGATATTTACGTTTAAATTGTTTTGAATCAGGTTAAGCGTTGGGTTAATATCTACGTCTATTTTGTTTTGAATCAGGTTAAGCGTTGGGGAAATATCCACACTCACTTTGTTATTAATTAGGGTCAGGTTGGGGTTAATGCTTACGTTTAATAGATTCCAAATCAGGTTAACTTTTGGGTTTATGTTTATGTTTAGGTTGTTTTCAATATTAATTAATTTATTGATGACGGGTGATAGGTCGATATTAGGCATTTTCAAGTTAATTTGATTGTTGATATATAGCTGTAATCTGGCATATAAATTCGCTTCAATTCGTGCCTGAATAATCCCGATAATGATGGGAATAATGGCGTTAATGTCTATGGTTGGTTGAATTGTGATCACTGGCGGTCTAGGCGCGGGTAATATTGGCGGCGGTGTTGGTACAGGAACGGGGCGAGGAATCGGAATTACTCTGGTCACTCCATTTTTACCGTCTTTCCCATCCCTTCCGTCTTTCCCATCGCGGCCGTCTTTCCCATCCCTTCCGTCTCTTCCGTCGCGTCCTGGTTTGCCGTCGAAATAATCTCTACCTTTTACGGGTGTTTTACCGTCTTTGCCGTTTTTACCATTCTTTCCGTCTTTGCCATTCTTCCCGTCTTTGCCATTTTTCCCGTTTTTACCATTCTTCCCGTCTTTGCCATTTTTCCCGTCTCGTCCTGGTCTTCCTGGTGGCCCGGGTTTACTGGTCGGAATGGGGCTACACCATTTATGCGCTCCACCATTAAAACCAACGCATTCGGAGGCATGTCGAGCTATGGCCTGTCGCAATACTTGGATATCCGATTTAAGCTCTCTGATTTGAGCCGCTAATCTCGCACATTCGGCTTTAGTACAAAAATCTTTTCCGCCTTCAGGACATCCATTCATAGCCGTATTGATTTGATTAGTACACCATTACGATAACAACATTTCCAACCATTGCAAACTAATTCGCAGGTTGTCTCTCTCGGACATTCTTTTTTCTTGTCTTTGCAGTCTGGGGTATTGCAGCAGACAACACGGACTTGTGGGGGTGGGCATCCTGACGGCGATCGCAAATCTCTAAGTATGGTTCTTTCTTCTAGCGTTTCGTCTAAAACCGTTCCAAATCTTTTAATCGTTTTTACTTTTTCTATAACGACTTGATTACCTGTTGTAGTTAATTCAATACATTCCTTAACAGGGGGGGTTAAAACAGGAACTCCAAATAAATCAACAGTTCCATCAGGAATCAATTCAACATCAAAATATTTCTCCTTTGCGGGGTCAAATTTACAGGGAATAACTTGAACATCGGGGCATCCTCCTTCCACGTTAATTTCAAGGTATTTTGTATTTGTTTCGGTTCCTGTTACGGTGAATTTATATTTTTTGGGGGGTTCTTGCCCATTCTTTTTTTTTAGTTTATAGGTTAAATCATTAGAGAATAAACTGTATCCACCATAGCCCTTAACCCCAACACGCTTGACAATTATATTATTAGATAAAAAATCTTCTATTGAAACTGCTGAACTAAAAGGTTCATTAATTATAAAATAATCTTCTATTGTATTTGTACTACTGTAAAAATTGACAAAATACGATTCATTTGGAGTCTGGTGATATTCTAAAAATACACAACTTGAAGTTAATGGCTCATTTGCTGATATTAATCGCCAAATACTTTCTCCTTTAAGACGATATTTTAATCCGCCTTGTAAGGGGATATTGTAATAAACACGGGCTTTTCCTGATGAGCAACAAGTCGTCATGTAATCCTCATCCCCTGCCATTGTGTGCCACCTACCGACAAAATCCTGTAAGTCAGGCTATTTCCTTCTGGGGTGATTGGATTGATTGCTTGAGCGGCTGCCGCCAAGCTTGCAACTCCACAATAAGCAAATTTTGCAAATCCTCTGAAATATAAGGTATTATTTCCAGCCGAACCATAAGCCGTTGTGCTACCTCTTCCCTCTAAGTAGCCGTAACGATCGCAAATTACGTTGCCATCGTAATTCAGCCCCCCATTGTAAGCAAGATAGCCCGCATTGTAAGAAGAGGTCTCAGTGTACAGAGTGTTTACAAAATTACTCGTAACCATCAATCTTTTAACAAAATCAAAAGTATTAATAGGCACTCCAAAATGCCCGCCAGGATTTGTAGGAGGTACTACACCCCCTATTGGGTCTGAAGTTCCCATATGAAAATCTAATCCTAATCGCCTCCAAATCGTATTGTTAATTCGTGATCGAGCGACATAAGCGTAAACAATCCCAGACGCGTGCAGCCTTCCTATCATCCATGCGTTAGCGTCTGTATTGTCAACTCTATCAAGAAAACCAAAATGGTAGCCAACACACGCCCCACTCGCATTAAACAAACACAGGCAGCCAGCATCCTGATCAGCCGTAATCCATAATCTATTTGTTGAGCCAGCCGTAAAAGTTGCGGTATGAATTGCGTCAGGGGAACCGTTAGTTTTAGCAGCTTCTAGCCATCCTCTAATCGTTAAAGTATTGCTACCTGAAATTACAAAATCAACCCAACAATTATGGCTATTTGTTGTTACCCCACGAATAAATAAACTGGTTCCAGAAACCTTGTTTACTGTCGTCCATCCAGCCGTTACTAAAGTTGATTCGATTAAATCAATTAACTCTGTTGCTGTAGTAAAGGTTTGTCCTAAATAGCTAGGCGCACTTCCGTTTAAAAATGTTACTGGCATAACTAAAAACCTCTCGCTATTGGTGTCGCTCTAAATCCTGATTCTGGATCAAGTCTTGCCGGTAAATTTATGAAAGCTGTACCTTGAATAATCAAACTTTTGCCATAGATAACGGCGGCTTCAATTTTGGGGCTAGGGGAAAAAAAAACAAATTTTTGTAAGGTACTATCCCATTTAACCGATTGCCCGTTTTCAATGCCTGTTAAGTCTAGTGGTAAATATTTGGCATCATTTTCTAACTCGCTAACTTTTGTAGGGATATCAACATCAGGCTTTAAATTGCCAACGGCTATTTTTTGGAGAACTGATGGGCTGTTACCACTTGCCCCTAGTATCCAGTCGGTATCTTGGGGGTCGGTATTTTCGGGTAATTGGTTGACATTACGGTTCGGCATTATAAAGAGCCTCTATCTCTTCTATGCACCACTCATAGGTGGGTCTTATTCCGTCTGATGTGTTTCGGTAATGTCTTCCAAGTTTAAATGTACCACTTTTTACCCGATGGGTGAGCCAATCACGCGATCGCCGTAATTGCTTCATGGCTTCTGTGGTTGAAACAAACTTTCTACGCTTTACCACAACGGTTCCCTCTGAGCGTTCAACTCTTCTAATTCCCTAACCGATTTACGGTCAAGCAAGGATGACCAAAAGGCAACTAACTGCTAATCGGTTAAGTCTTTTGTGCCTTTGGCTTGGGGGAACGTTCGCTTAAGGTTGATTTTTAGGTTTTCGTCATCCCATTCAAGGCGTTCTTGCTGTTCTTTGATGTGGTCTAAGATACACTGTCGCTCTGTTTTTGGTGGGGGAATTTCTGAAGTGTTTTTAGAAATTATTTTTTTTTCGTCATTTTTTGGGTGTACTATAGCAGCGACTTCCAAAACTGGCTCTGTATCTGGTGTGTAGCCCCTGCTAGGTACATGCAATATTTGTTCTACGTTTTTTTCTTCGACCTCTGAAACTTGCTCAGGGGTTGGGTTTGCGGCTCTGCTATATTTGTCTGCTATGTTTGGTTGTTCGACTTCAAATATAGCAGGGGTGTTAAAAGCTTGATATTCCAGTAATGTAGCGTCTTCTGATATCTCTCCTGATTCTATCGCAGCTTTGAGATTTGGGCTAATCCAAAACATCGGACGGATAGTTCCACCGTTAGCGTCAAGGGTTGAGAGTTGTTTAAATTTTGTATAGCGAATCTTGGTGAGGATTTTCGATACCCGTCTTTGTTGCCGTAGATAATCGGGGGCTGACATTTCCAAGTTAAAACAGGCTTTGAGGATATCAGCCGTGTTACAAATTTCTTTATTTTCGAGATAACCTTCAATGATGCCCTGCCAATCGTCAAAGGCTTCAAATTTGGCGTTAGCATCCTGTAACTTCCGTAACTCATGACGGTCAAACCAGTATTTTTCCCCTGCTTTATAGGCTTGTACTGCTGCTGCCCAGATGCCGTCTCTCTCTTCTTTGAGTCGCTCAAAATCAATAGGCCGGTCATTGGTGTCGATGATCCAGAATCGTCTTGACCCTGTTTCATCTTTAATCAGTTCAACCTCATTCACCGTAGCGGCGATCGCGAACTTCCGACGATAGGGTTTAACCTTTCTGCCAAACGGTTCACGGAATGTATCGGTCTTAGTGCTAATCCAAGATTTAAGAGCAGCGGCTTCTTTTTTATTGGTGATTTGGTCAAACTCTGCTACCTCTAGAATCCAGTAACGGTGCTGTTTTAGGGCGTTATCTCTACCGCGCAGCTCGTCAATATCATCAGTATGCCAATCACCGCCTAATGTCTGGAAGAAACGGCTTTTCCCCATACCCTGTTCACGACCGTAGAGGATGAGGGCTGATGAGAAGTCAACCGCTTCTGGCGACAATACCCGCGCTACTGACCCAATAAGCCAGCGTTTAACTTTCTCGTTATCCAATTGGCTTTTAGTGCCAAAATAGCGGCTAGATAGGTTATCTAGGGATATCGGGGTAACGTTTTCTAAGCTTTCTAAGTATTGCTTTACGGGGTGATAACTGTTCTTTTTCGCAAAATAGCTGATGGCATTCAGAAAGTCTTTATCGGAGACTGAGCAGGAATAAACATCCTGAAAATAGGATTTAAAATAATCAAATTCGTCAAATACTTCACCATCTAGCTCTAGTTCTAAGGTAAGCTCGTTATACCGTAAGCGTTTATCTATTTCGTGTTCTCTGAGAAAGTCCTGAAAGTCAGGCTCATTGTTGAATTTTCGGACTTTTCTAATTTTTTTAGATTTATAAGTTGCTAAATCACACCGACGCTCATAAATACCATACAGAGCATTCACGCCTTTATTGGCAATAAAATCATCAATTCCCTTACCGTCGTCTGGGTTCCATTCGAGAACTTTAACTTCACACCCATAAGATTGAAAGACTTTCCCTAACGCAACAGTGGCATGGGCTACAGCTTTTTGTGTCTTAAATTTTTTGTCCTGATCAAAGACAAAGCAGATTTCTTTTCCCGTTCTCGTGAAATGGGACAATTGGGGAATTAAGATTTCTACTGGCTTTCCTTTCTCGTCTTCTACTTTCTCGATTCCGTTATTGATGCCAGGTAAGGCAATGGCAGGGAAACCCGCCGATAGTAACGCACCTGCTTTTTTGGCCCCTTCTGTGATGAATAGGGGAACGTTAGCGCGACTTTTTACCCATGCCCAAAACTCCGTATCATCACCCTTGGGCGTTTCCCAATGTTCACAAATTTTCTGCCAATTGTTATCAGCAATTTTTAGGGCAAAGATTTTTGTTTTCTGGCTTGGTGGATGCTCATATTTGATGGGTTTTCCATCTGAATCCGTTCTCGGATTATCAGGTTTGAAACATCCCCATTCTGAGTCTTCATAATTCTTGGTAACATTAACACCCGCACAATACCAACCACCATTAACTAAGTGTTGATATTTATTTAATAATCTACTAACGGGAGCAGTCGCGTATTGATTAGATTCTGGGGTCTTTTTGCCTTCTCCTATTTTCTCTAAAGCATTACCTAGCAGGGCTTCTAAGGCGTAATTTCCCTTAAGATATTCTACGTTTAATTCAATAATTTCTGGGTCAACTTTTGACGCTAACCATTCTTGAAAATAAGGCTCTTTTTCGTTAGGAAAAGTCTTATTTTGGGTTGTCTTTTTTGCGGTTTTCATAGTATAATTTAATTACTTTGATTGATGTTAATCGGTGAACCTTCCATTAACAAACCGCGCCCTAACTACAGGTGACGCGGTTTTAATTTTGTTTAGTTTTTTCGTTTATCGGAGTCTATTTGGTAAGCGACTCTGCGTAATTTTTCGGCTAGGGCATGAGGATCAGTTAATAATCCATCGGCAAGCCCCACAATTATTGCGCCAAGTTCTTTGTAAAGATAATTTTTCCAGTTCTGCATGGTTAGTATGGAATCTCATCTAATTGGGCTTGGGTGAGTTCGGGATAACCTTGGGGATTATCGTGATCAGGCGGGTTGGTTAATCGGGGTTGTGCCCAAGGCGGCTTGGGTTTGGTTTCGTCGGTTTCGTCGGTCGGAATTTGAGAGACGATCGCGAGCGGATCAGGTTTGGATGTGGCCATAGTGGTTTGTGGAGATAAAAATAAACTTTTTGGAGATTGAGCGTGGTTGAAAGAGGAAAGACTCAAAAAGAGTCAGGTAGAGATTAAAACTTCATAAAATCTTCACAATTTTGGAATATCTTTCAAGTATGTGGAACCATTCCAAAAAATGTGAACAGGTTGCATAATTGAAGTATTCAAAACTGAATAGGAATCGTGAGGGATAGGTGCCGTGCAAAAGCTCAGTAATCCCTCCGTTTTCCTTTTCCCCCATCTGACTAGGAGAATGTTGACTCATTCAACATTTAGAATCATAATGGAACGAAATGGTCATGTCAAGACAAGAAAAGTGAAACTTTCTCAGGTTAGAAAAGAAACAAAGACTACTCAAGAGGAAATTTGCCAGCTTTTAGGGGTAGATAGGAGCTATTTAAGTCGTTTCGAGAATGGCAAAGTTCGCATTGAGTGGATAGAAAAAGCCGTTAAGCTTCAGAAGTTTTTAAAGGAAGCAGGTTACAGCATTGAAGACTTGATAATACCTACCCTTGATGAGAAAAATACCTAAAATAAGATAAATAAAGCGTTTAAATCCCTGTTTTCGTAAGAAATGGGGGTTTGTTTTTTGCTGCTATATTTCAAAATTTACCACAAACATAGCAGCCAAATATAGCAGGGGGCTGAAAGCCTTGCTGTATATAGTTTATATATATTTTTTTAGAGAGAGAGAAAATTAAATATAGTTTGTACCTAGCAGGGCTTACACCCCAATAATATCAAGGCTTTACAAAGTCACTGCTATAGTACACCGTAATTTTGCTATAAAAAAATATTTTTTTAAATTTTCCAAAAAAATTCCCAAAACAAAACCCCTAACCGTTGAGTCAGATTAGGGGTTAATTTGCTTAAAATATTTATTTTTTGCGAAAAACAATGCCCCATAGCCCATAGAGACAGGCAAAAAGGAAACCAGACGCGATCCAAAGTTTAAACGTGGATTCTAGAACATAAACAAAAAACTTTGATTGATTAGCCCCTAATGCCAGATAAATCATGTGATTAATGGCATTCATGATGTAAGTTCCCAGAAGTAAAGCACTGGCAAAAAAAACAACGGGCTTAAAAGCTTTATCAAGGAAACGATTAAACATGTCCTAATTCCTCCAATGAGAACCATAATTTTGAATCCTCACTATACATAAACCCTTCTGGCCATTTTTCTCTGTCTTTGGCGTAACGACTGACGGTTGATTTATTAATTCCCAGTTTTTCGGCTAACTCTGTATGGCTTAAACCCTGCGGACGCGATCGCGGTTCTGTTGGTTCTTTTTTCTTGATTAATTTTTCCAAGCTATCCTGACGGGTCACTACATGGCCCATTGATTCTCGCGTGACCTTCAAGTTTCCTTCAAGCTCTCTTAGCTGTTCTTCCTGAGATCTTAACCGCTTCCCAAAGTCGGTTGCTCCCTGCCAATAGCCTTGTAGTGTTGTTACCTCTTTCTGAATTTTGTCCAGGCGATCGCGCATTTCTTCTAAGGGAAGTCTTTCTGTGACAATCTGAGTGACCCTCTCAAGCGTATCAGCACTTAACCCGCTTCCATTTTCTAACTCTAGAATCCTTTCCTCTAAGGTTGCCAAAGCGTCAGAGTCAGGTGCTTGGTTTGGCA
>CAYZWO010000066.1:0-22203 GCA_964482215.1 uncultured bacterium | reverse complement strand
ATCGCTCTCCTTCTTTAAGCACAAATGAACTACCCTAAATGGGATGCACCCATGGCATAGGACATAATATTTATAATCCTAATTCTTTTTTAACTTCTTCTAAAGAAATACTGCCTTCTTCAGCTAAAGCATTTTGAGCATCAATTAAATCTTCTTGTTCTTCTTTTTGCTCGATTTTATGACGAAGAAAAAGTACAAAATCTAAGACTTCTCGATTGCTATCTTCAGGAAGATAATCAAGGTTTTGCAGAATTGTTTCTTTAATGTTCATTTTATTTCAATACAAAGCTATTTGTCTTTATTTTATCGCTGGCTCACAAGTCTACAAAGAAGAGAACGCCAAGCGAAAACCGCAGGAGTTGTAACTGCTGTCCGCCTAGTAACACATTCGATACGCCAAATTTAGGAAGATTTTGCAATAATTAAGACTTTATCATCAATATTTTTGACGGGTTACGCTATGCTAACCTATCCTACGCAATCAGCGATCGCACTAAGGCAACTTTGGCTTTGAACTGTGCATTGTACTGTTCTTTCGGGCTGCTCATCTTTCTCTTAGGTTTTCTTCATTCGAGCTTACCACCCTTCTTTTTTCTGTCCAGTTTGAAGGATCTACTTCAGCACAAATATCAAGAATTAGCCAAACCTTATTGTATTCGTAAAACTATGCTCATTGTCATTAATTTCATAACCACCAATCGATTTACATCCCTTGGCAAACGCAATTCCATTATCTGTTATGGAAATTCCAGCTTCACACTCAATCCCACAAAAATTTCCTCCTTGCCAGCTAATGACGGAGTTATCTGGAGAAATTATTAGAAGATGTTTATTTTCTTCGACAACTATTTTTGAATGTTGATAATACATCTCAAGTCTTTCTACAAATATTCTATGGGGTGGCTCAGCGCGGAGCTTGAGAATAATATCCTTTGGAGCACACCTAACTGTAATCGTTGAGGCTTGAACTTCAATATCCCAATTATCAGCTTGTCCTTGCCATTCGTTTTGAACAATTTTGAAAACTTCTAAATTATTTCGATCAAAAAATAATGCACTGATTCTAAATGGCTGTCCTTTTTCTTCTGGAGGTTCAACATTAAATAATGGAATTCCATTAATTTCTAGAACTGCTAAAGGATTTATCCACTTAGTTGCCGCAAGGAAAACTTCTACATATTCATCACCAATATCAAAGGGGCCAAAAGAGAATCCAGTCTCAAAGCATTTTGGTTTTACCATGGCCTTTTTAACTGTTTCTTTTGAAAGTAGCTTTCTTGTAACTCTGCTATGGCAAGATCCACAAAGTAAAGTTATTTTGCTCGGATCATGCTCGGTAGCTTCTGCAAAGGGAGGATCAACGTGCTCATACTCATAAATTGCACATCCACAGACTACACATCCAAAACCGCTTCTCTGTCTAACTTCTCTCTGAATGGGCAAAGGAATATATCGGCTTAAGCCATGCTTATTTGTAATAGTCATTCCTTTATTTCTGTCTTAATATTTTCAGTCTAACTATTGATTATACAGAAATTTTCCGTATAACACCTTCCAGAGTAACAATATGTGGAAACTTTCGGCATATCACCCCATTTTAACGCAATCGCAAGAAAATTTGCCTATAACATTACAATAAGCGTGTTATGTCGATCAGTGTATTTTTTTGAAGCGATCGCGTAAGTTTATGTCAAAAAAAATAAGGTGGGCGATTAAACCCACCATTTTGATGTTAACTAACTACCAATATCAGGAGCTTTAAGAGCTAACTTGTTGTCTAAAGAAATAGCCGTTTGCTCAGCTAAACTCGGCACTGCCTGACGCTCTCTTGCCGTTAATTGATTAATTGAAGCATCATAAATTTGGGTAATCAGTTTGGGATAAAAACCAATGCCAATAATGGGAACCAATAAACAGCCAATAATGAAAACTTCGCGGGGTTCAGCATCAATAAGGGCGTGTTTTTTCGTGAGTTCTTCATTTTCGGGGCCGTAGAGAATTTCCCGTAACATCGAGAGTAGGTAAATCGGAGTTAAGATAACGCCAACACCCATTAAGACCACAATAATAGAACGGAAAACCACATTATAGGCATCACTGGTTGCAAAACCAACGAAAACCATCAACTCTGCTACAAAACCACTCATTCCAGGTAAGGCTAAAGATGCGAGAGAGCAAGCAGTCCACATGGCAAAAACCTTTTTCATTTTCTGCCCGACTCCGCCCATTTCATCCAACATTAAGGTATGGGTGCGGTCGTAGGTACAGCCCACCATAAAGAAGAGACTCGCTCCGATTAAGCCATGAGAAATCATCTGTAACATTGCGCCACTGGTTCCTAAATCGGTAAAAGAGGCGAGACCGATTAAAACAAAACCCATGTGGGAAATAGATGAGTAGGCAATTTTTCGCTTCAGGTTGCGTTGAGCAAAGGAGGTTAAAGCAGCATAGATGATGTTAACCACCCCTAAGATAACTAGGACAGGGGCAAAAACGGCATGGGCATCAGGCAGCATTCCTGCATTCATCCGAAATAGGGCATATCCCCCCATTTTTAACAAAATACCTGCCAAGAGCATGTGGGCGGGGGCAGTTGCTTCTCCATGAGCATCGGGTAACCAGGTATGCAGGGGGAAAATGGGGAGTTTTACGCCATAGGCAATGAGGAACCCAGCATAAAGTAATAATTGCAAGTTAAGGGGAAAATGTTTGGCCGCGATCGCCGACATATCAAAGGTTGCCGTATCGCCGTAGAAGGCCATGGTTAAAGCCGCAATTAAGATAAATAAAGATCCGCCTGCGGTATAAAGAATAAATTTCGTTGCTGCGTAAAGCCGCCGTTTTCCACCCCAAATCGAGAGAATGAGGTAAACAGGAACCAATTCTAATTCCCAAACGAGGAAAAACAGCAACATATCCTGTACCGCAAACACCGCAATTTGTCCCCCATACATGGCCAACATGAGGAAGTAGAAAAGCTTCGGTTTGAGGGTAACGGGCCAAGCCGCCATAATCGCAAGGGTGGTAATAAATCCCGTCAAGATGATCAACGTCATGGATAACCCATCAGCCCCTACCGACCATTTCAAGTCAATTTGGGGCAACCAGGTATAACTTTCGACTAACTGTAAATTAGGATTGCTGAGGTCGTAATTGTTATAAAAGGCATAGATAATAAAAGCAAAGTCTATTAATCCCACAATCAGAGAGTACCATCTAACCGTTTTGCCGTCTTTATCAGGAATGATGGGAATAAAGAGGGCGGCCACGATAGGAAACAGAATGATGAGGGTGAGCCAAGGTACGTTTGTAATGTTCATAAAACCTTATTAAGTCGCAAATTCAAATGGTAAGAAGCGATCGCTGAAAAAGGTAAGTATCGATCAGTAGAGATTGCCGATAAATCATGAAAATATTAACGGGGTATCACTTTACCAATTTAATCTAGCAGCCTTTTTCGAGAGAATCCATAGAAAAAATGTTAAATTTCGTATCTAGAATTCTGCTATTAATTTAATTGATAAAAAAATATCTACTTAACCTAAAACGCTTTTATAGTAAGTATTCAGGGAATTCGATCACACTTTTAAAGCTGGCTAATTCTTGCAGAGATAAACACCTAAAAAAGAAAAATTCACGTAAGTGGCATCCTAAAAACAGGGTTTATGATTAAGAAATGTATCGCTATTTTTGTCTGAAGTTTTAATGAAAAATATTATTGTTGGAGTCATGGGGCCAGGAGAATCCGCAACTCCAGTTGATCGGGAAAATGCTTATCAATTAGGAAAACTCATTGCCCAAGAGCATTGGATTTTATTAACGGGTGGACGGCCCTTAGGCGTTATGGAAGCGGCCAATCAGGGAGCGAAAAGTCAGCAGGGCTTAACCTTGGGAATTTTACCGAATGATTCGTTAACAGGTGCGTCAGAATTCGTTGATATTGTCATTCTGACTGATGTGGGACAGGCTCGAAATAATATTAATGTCCTCACTTCCCATATTGTGATTGCCTGTGGGATAGGGCTAGGAACGGTCTCTGAAATTGCTTTAGCCTTAAAACAGGGTAAATCCGTGATTCTATTGAACCAAAATCCTTTAAGCCAGCAATTTTTCTCTGAACTCGCTCCCCATCAAGTTTATCTAGCGACCAATCCCCCCTCCGCGATCGCCCACGTCAAACAGATTTTGCAACTTAATTAATGAGTCGGCTTGAATTGCTCTAATTCTTGATAGAATTTCTCTTTTTCAATAGGGTTTAAAAAGGAAGCTTCAAAAGAATTTCTGGCTAATTGATAAATATCAGATTGGCTTAAATGTAATCCTGATTCAATAGCATAGAAATTATCATTAATATAACCACCAAAATAGGCAGGATCATCGGAGTTAATCGTAATACACAATCCTTGATCTAATAAATTTTTAAGATTATGATCTTGCATCGTTTTGAAGACACATAATTTTACATTAGAAAGTGGACAAACTGTTAAAGGAATTCGATTTTCTGCTAAATAATCAACTAATTTTTCATCTTCAATACAACGAACCCCGTGATCAATACGAGCAACTTTCAATAAATCAATTGTTTCCCAAATGTAACTAGCGGGGCCTTCTTCCCCTGCATGGGCAACGGTTAAAAATCCTTCTGCTCTGGCTCTATCAAATACGTCTTTAAACTTTTGGGGCGGATGACCTAATTCCGAAGAATCTAACCCTACGGCAATGATTTTATCTCGATAGGGAAGGGCTTTCTCTAGGGTCGCGATCGCGTCTTCTTGGCTCAGATGACGCAGAAAACAGAGAATTAAATGACTAGAAATTCCTAACTGTTTTTTCCCGTCCTGTAATGCTTGATCAATCCCCTTAATTACCGTCGAAAATGCAATTCCTCGACTGGTATGGGTTTGGGGATCAAAAAAGATCTCCGTATGGCGTACATTTTGTTGAGCAATTTTTTCTAAATAGGCCCAGGTTAAATCATAAAAATCGGCTTCTGTTTGTAATACATTAGCACTGGCATAATAAATATCTAAAAATGATTGTAAATTTTTAAACTCATAAGCTACTTTGACTTCATCAACGGATTTAAAGGGTAAAGAAATCCCATTCCGTTTAGCGATCGCGAACATTAATTCGGGTTCCAGTGACCCTTCAATATGAATATGTAATTCTGCCTTTGGTAGTTGACTAATAAATTGATGAATTGACATAAATTAGAAATGAGAAAATAAAAGGTCAAGGATAGAAAAATAAGATTGTCTGTTTCTAGAAAGATTTGTTTTTTATTAAAAAACAATTTTCTATATTGTAGCTCCAAAATATAGGACAAAAAATATAAGAGATTGAGACAAGAAGAAAAATTAAGCAAAGAAGATTCAAGTATAAAATCACGAAGACACTCAAACTCACAACAAAAAATACTCTGCTCACGATGACTATATTTCTCTACGTGGTTTCGATTTAGAGCTTACACAACTGCCTAGTGTTGATAGGCCATTTCACCGTAATTTCACTGAGTCAAACAACAATCCCAAATCACTCATTGCAAAAAAAAGTGATTTTCATAATCATAATTATGTTGTACAATTCACAGCTATGTATTTACTGTTTATGTTTGTGAAAATTAGATTCTGTCAGATAGGGGGAATTCTCTAGTTTTTCACATAACAGAACAGCAAGGACTGTTTTTAAACATTCAAGGCATATCAACAATGGCTATTGTTAAAGGAAATGGTTTGGGCGACATTCTTAATGGAGTCGGCATTGAAAACGACATCATCTATGGATTAGGCGGAAATGATGTTATCAGTGGCGGCGCGGGGAACGACATCCTCTACGGAGAAGCTCCCTTTTATCAAGGAAAATATTACCTATTCAGTATTGCGGGAACCTGGGTTGCGGCTCAAGCGGATGCAGTATCGGTAGGAGGAAATCTTGTCACGGTTAATAATGCTGCCGAAAATCAATGGTTAACGGCTAATTTTGCGGGTCAGGGCAATCTATGGCTCGGTTTAACGGATCAATCCATTGAGGGATCTTTTGCTTGGATTAATGGCGAAACCACAACGGCAACCTATCGCAACTGGTCAGCAGGTCAACCGGCTAACGTTACTGGTTTGGAAGATTACACGAGTCTTGCGATCGCGACAGGTCTTTGGAGTGCTTTGCCGAATACCACTACCCAACGGGGCGTAATCGAAATTGCGACGGTTTTGACAGGAAATGATTCGCTAGACGGCGGAACAGGCAATGATACCCTCGTTGGCGGTGTCGGGAATGATACGCTTAATGGTGGAACAGAGACAGACACGGCAGACTATAGTTCTTTAACCCAAGCCATCACGCTTTTACCGACAGGCGTTGTCAACAAAGGGACTGCGGGAACGGATCAACTGATCAGTATTGAACGAATCATCGGCGCAACGGGTCAAGCAAATGTGATTGATTCGTCAACAGCAACGAATTTTGGCGCGGCCGCTACGGTCAATATTAATTTAGCCACTCAATCAGTGGTTGTCACAACGGGCATTACTACCCCGCCCTCGGTTTCTTTGAATGTTGTCAATTTTGTTAATGCGATCGGGACAGCAAATAACGACACGATTACTGGGGATAATGCTAACAATACCCTCAGAGGAGGAAGTGGCAATGATACTCTCAATGGTGGTGGTGGTAATGACCAAATCTTTGGAGATATTAATGCTACGTCGCCTTCTTTTAACTACAACGGTAAGTCCTATCTGTTAAGTAGTGCAGGGGGTTGGATACAAGCTCAAGCCCAAGCAGTAAGTTTTGGCGGAAATTTAGTAACGGTTAATGACGCGGCAGAAAATCAATTTCTCGTTAATACCTTCGGGACAGAACGGTTGTGGATTGGGTTGACTGATGCAGCAGTTGAAGGACAGTTTCGATGGGTAAATGGAGAAGCTGTTACTTATACAAATTGGGCTACAGGACAACCAGACAATGCTGGAGACGAGGATTTTGTAGAACTCAATAATAGACCTAATGGTTTATGGAATGATTTATCCAATAGTGCATTATCATTGCGAGGCATTATCGAAATTCAATCTAACGACACCATCATTGGTAGTACAGGTAATGACACCATTAACGGTGGAGTTGGCATAGATACAGCTAACTACAGCGCAATTGGTCAAGCTATTACGCTTTTACCGACGGGTGTTATCAACAAAGGTACGGCAGGAACAGATCAACTGATCGGTATCGAAACTATTATCGGTGCGACGGGCCAGGCGAATGTTATTGATGCGTCAACGGCAACGAATTTTGGGGCAGCGGCTACGATCAATGTTAATTTGGCAACTCAATCAGTGGTTGTCACAACGGGTATTGCTACCCCTCCCTCTGTTTCTTTAAGTGTTGTCAATTTTGTCAACGCGATCGGGACAAACAATAGCGACACAATTACTGGCGATACTGCTAATAATACTCTGAGAGGAGGAGGAGGTAATGATACTCTTAATGGAGGCAGTGGTAATGACCAAATCTTTGGAGATATTAATACTACATTGCCATCTTTTAACTACAATGGAAAAACCTATGTTTTAAGTAGTGTAGGAACTTGGACACAAGCTCAAGCCCAAGCCGTCAGTTTCGGAGGCAATTTAGTAACAGTTAATGATGCGGCAGAAAATCAATTCCTTGTTGATACCTTCGGTGGTATAGAAGGATTATGGATTGGTTTAACTGACGAAGCCGTTGAAGGACAATTTAAATGGGTAAATGGCGAAGTTGTCAACTATACTAATTGGTCTCCAGGTGAACCAAACGATGCTGGTGGTCAAGACTATGCTTACACTAATTTTATAAATCCTGGAAAATGGGATGACGGAAGTAGTACTGCTCAATTCCGAGGCATTATCGAAATTCAATCTAACGACACCATCATTGGTAGTACAGGTAATGACACCATTAATGGCGGGGTTGGTATAGATACTGTTGACTACAGCGCGATTGGTCAAGCGATTACTCTTCAACCATTAGGAGTTATCACCAAAGGAACAGCAGGAACCGATCAACTCATTGGCATCGAAACCATTATTGGTGCGACGGGTCAAGCCAATGTGATTGATGCCTCAACAACACCAGCAACGGGAAGTATCAATGCTAGTTTAGCCAATCAATCCTTAGTAGTAAATACAGGCGTTGCTACTCCATCAACTATTTCCTTGACCGTTACTAACTTTGCTAATGTTATTGGAACAGTGAATAATGACAGCATCACTGGCAGCGAGTCTAACAACACCCTTCTGGGGGGAAGTGGCAACGATACCTTAATTGGTAATGGCGGTAATGATAGCCTTAACGGAGGAGATGGCGATGACCAAATCTTTGGGGATTATTCTATCTCTACAACAACAGGCGGCAACGACACGATTATCGGTAGTGCAGGAGATGATTTTATTAATGGTGAACTCGGCACAGATACCGTTAATTACAGTAGTTTGACCGATGCCATTACCTTATTAGCAGGAGGAATTGTTAATAAAGGTATTTTCGGAATTGATCGAATTATTAGTATCGAAACGATCATCGGTGCAATCGGTCAAGCAAATACCATTGATGCTTCCACAGGTGTTGCGACTACCACTTCACTGAATGCTGATTTAACAGTGAATCGTTTAATCATTAATGGCTTACCTGCTCCCGTTAATTCTCTCACTTTCAATGTACAAAACTTCGTAAATATTGTTGGTACAACCCAGGGCGATACCCTCAAAGGTAATAACTTGGCTAATGAATTAGTTGGTAATGCAGGTAATGACACGATTCAAGGCAATAGCGGTGACGATACCCTCGATGGGGGAGATGGCAATGACCAGCTTTTTGGGGGTGAAAACAACGATCAACTCTACGGCGGGTTAGGTAGCGATATTCTTCAAGGAGATAATGGCAATGATCTGTTGTTTGGTGATTTCGCTAACGATACGCTCCGGGGAGGTAATGGCGATGACATTCTCGATGGTGGTGCAGGTAACGACAGCCTCTTAGGGGGAGCCAATAATGACATTCTCTATGGTGATATTGGTGATGACATTCTCAACGGTGAACTAGGTGATGACCTACTATACGCAGAGGATGGCAATGATCGCGTCTTTGGCGGTGATGGCAACGATGAACTTAATGGAGGAATTGGTCGAGATACGCTTTACGGCGGTAACAACAACGATATTATCTTCGGCAATGAAGATAATGACAGTCTCTTCGGTGATGCGGGGAATGATTTTCTTGTAGGAGATCTAGGTAATGATCTTTTAGTAGGAGGACTCGGTAATGATATATTTGCGATCACTTTCAATGTAGGTACTGATACCATTCAAGATTTCCAAGATGGTTTTGATAAAATCTTTCTGTATGGTGATTTGTTTGTCAGCGACTTAAGCATTAGCCAGTCAGGGACAAATACATTGATCCGCGACACTATCACTGGGAACCTTCTATTGACTTTACAAAATGTGAATTCGTCTTTAATCACCAGCGTTGACTTTGTGTAATTACAACAAGGGGCGTGTGCGATACGCCCTTTTAAGTAGAATATACAGAATATAAAGTATCCCGTTGTTGAAAAGGACGACCTAAAGCTTGGATGGCAGTTTGTAATTCTGATACCGTTAAACCTGTTCCACCTTTCGCACCTGCCATTGTAGTAATGTGCTCCTCCATTAAAGTTCCACCCAGATCATCGCATCCCCAGGTTAAGGCCTCCGTTGCCCCTGCTAAGCCTAACTTAACCCAACTGGGTTGATGGTGAGGGATCAAATTTCCTAAATATAATCGGGCGACTGCGGTTAATAACAGGGTATCGGCTAAAACGGGCTGATCTCGGCCAACTCGATGTTTCATTGCTTTTGGGGCTTCTTCTCCCACAAACGGTAACAGGATAAACTCGGTGATGCGGGCAGGATAACCCTTTTCTAAAGCCGTTTCTTGCAGCGATCGCAGATGGTCTAAATGTTGAACCTGTTGTTCAGGGGTTTCAATGTGACCACAGAGCATGGTACTGGTTGTCGGTAAGCCCAGACGGTGAGCTAAACCCACAATTTCTAACCAAGTTTGGGTATTGATTTTTTCAGGACAAATGACCTTTCTGACGGAATCTACTAAGACTTCAGCCGCAGTACCTGGCATTGATCCCACTCCTGCTTCCTGTAACGAGCGAATAACAGTTTCGTAACTGAGATTATCTTCTCTTGCAATAAATTGAATTTCTTGCGGCGAAAAAGCGTGTAAATGCAATTGCGGAAATGCTTGTTTTAATGCTTTCACTAATTGCAAATAATAGTTTAAAGAAGACCCTTGAATTTTAGCAGTGGGATTGAGTCCACCCTGCATACAAATTTCCGTTGCGCCTTGTTCAACTGCCTCTTGAGCTTTGCTTAAAATTTGCTCGATTGTTAACCAGAATGATCCCGATTCTCCATCATCCCGACGAAAGGCACAAAAGCTACAATGTTGTTCACAAATATTGGTAAAATTAATATTCCTATTAATGACATAGGTAACAGTATTACCAACTTGCTGATAGCGTAATTGATCAGCCGCTAAGCGAATAGATTCAATCTCTTCAGGTTCAGTGTGCTTAAGTAAATAAATTGCTTCTTCGTTTGTAATATTTTCCTGATTTAACGCTTTTTCTAAAATAAAATTTAAAGTATTTGTTGTTAATTTTGTTTTTAAAAACATTGAATAATCCTAGATTTATTTACTTAAATTAATTGATTTAAAAATAATGATTAAATTTATAAAAATAAACTTTATTGAGGTTGACATTTTCCTGCTCGTATTAAACCCACACGGCGAGCGATCGCGTCTTCATAACTGGCAAATGGCCCCCACATTTTCTCACTGTCTGAGGAAGATTTAGGTAAATTGTCGATAATCTGACAATGGCCTTCAGAAGTCTTGACAATGTACCAAGTAGGCTTGTTATCTGTCATATTTATCTCTCTGTAAATAGTGTTAAAGTATTATTTAAATAATTTTTTTAATTCTAATCGCTCTCTTAAAATTGGGCAATTTTTCCTAGAATTATGACTATTTCACACTCTGATTTAACAAAGCCTGCTCAAAAACTTTTCACCTTACAGCTTTATGGTCGCTGGTTCTTGGTCGCGATCACCTGGTTAACTCTAGCTCCCTTATCAATTTGGGAATTACGGAACGATATTGGCATTATTCGTGATTATTTCACCTGGGCTGCTGTGCGTTATAGCTTAGCGTTTAATATTCTGCCTGCCTATTGTTTATTTTTTTGTGTGGCGATTACGGGTTCCGTTTTAGTTTGGCAAAGCCTTTATATTTTAAAGGGAATTTCACCCAGAGAACAATTACGTTTAGAAAATCAAGCAAAAAAAATCCAAGCAACTGGCCCAAAGCATCCCCTTTGGAAATGGATCTGTAAATCCTAAAATAAAATTACATTAATGATTAATATTTAAGATAATTAAATTAATTATTTTATATTTAAACAGATACAAGTATAAATAATATAATAGTAAAAAAATCAAAAAATAATTCATACTTTAATTTTATTAACTATGCCAGAAACGAATCAATTATCTTACGTTTTTGTCATTTTTTTTCTTACTCTTGGGCCACTTAAGGTTATCCCTGTTTTTCATCGTTTAACTCTTCAGACAACTCCCAATTTTCGTAAAAGTTTAGCTCAAAAAGCCTTTCTATTATCCTGTGTCATCATTTTGGGCATAACAACGATTGGTGAAATTATTTTAGCAAGCTGGGATGTATCCACTGCCGCTTTATATATAGCGGGAGGACTTCTCCTTTTGTTGGCAGCACTTCAAATATTGTTCAGCTTTACTCTACCTAAATCTCTATCGGATGTTTCTCCTTCCACGGATGCAGATATTACGCCCTTAGCGATTAACCCTCTTACTATTCCGACTATTATTACCCCCTATGGAATTGTTGCTATTTTAGTTGCTATTATCCAAGCGGAAAAGAATGTGCTACATCACTTAGCAATTTTCGTCTTTCTATTACTGATTATGTGTTTAAATTGGTTAGGAATGACGTTTGCGACAATTATTATTCAACGGATTAACTTGATTTCTCTTTTAATTTCAGGTTGGATTTTAGCTGTTCTTCAGGCTGGTTTAGCAATTGATATAATGATTCAAGGAATTAAAAAAGCTAAGGTGTTTTTCTAAAAATTTCAATTTAGCCAAAATCTTAATTTACTTATTTATTACTACATTGGTATTTAGAAAATTTATGTAAAATAATTTTCTTATTTAAATTTGATGTTCTAAAGATGAAGACAATAATTTCAATTTTTCCCCACAAGCCTTACAATAAACTGCATCACTATCATGGCTTGATAAGCCACATTCAATACAAATTTTAGAAGAATTGTTTGTTGTTTTAAGTAATTGCTTAACTAAATCTCCAATTTGCCAAGGAATTAACGTTATTCCTGTAATGATCATCAAAACAGTTAATAATCGTCCTGCTTCAGTTAAAGCTGTAATATCTCCAAACCCTACTGTTGTCATAGTAACAATGGAGTAATATAAAGCATCAAAAAAATTATCAAATAGGTCTGGATTATTGGGGTGTTCAACTTGATAAATTAATCCAGAATAAATAAAAACAGTAGAAAATAAAACTAAGTAAATACGGATAAAAATCACTTGATCTTTAACTTTAAATTTAAAAGCAAATAAGTCACTACTCGTTAAACGAATTAATTTTAATAAACGAAACCAACGAAGAATTCTAAAAAAGCGAACATCAATTCCGCCTAAAAATAAGGGAAGAATAGAAATTAAATCAATTATTGAAAAGAAATCAAATAAAAATTTAAGCCGCGATCGTGCTGACCAAAACCGTAAAATATATTCAATCGTAAACAGAATAAGAACCGCAAAATCTAACTCATTGAGAATACTCCGTGCTGTAGGGGAAATAGGATAGGTTTGAACGACAAATATAACCAACGATAGAATCGTTAAAGTGAGGATTGTTAAATTAATTGCAACCCCAACAGTTGTATTAACCTCCTCAAAAGATTGAGCTACTTTTTCTCGCAGAGTGGGTAGAGATTCATCCATCGTTAGTTAACTTAAAATAAATCTTTCATTCCCCGCAATTTACCAAAAACTTTGGCAGGTTCTTCGTATCCCATCGCTTGTTTTAAGGTTGCTGTATCCCATCGCAAAAAAGGATTGGTACGTTTTTCTTCTCCTAATAACGAAGGGATGGTAGCTTCTCCCCGCGATCGCTGCTCTTGAACGCTCTGAAAGCGTTTTTGTAAGTCGGAATTATTCGGTTCAACGGTTATGGCAAATTTTAAATTTCCTAGCGTGTATTCATGGGCACACCACACCCTCGTGTTATCAGGCAATTTGCGTAATTTACCGATAGAATCCACCATTTGGGCTGGCGTTCCTTCAAATAAGCGACCGCAACCACCTGCAAAAATAGTGTCTCCACAGAATAATTCGCCCGTTTCTTCAGGCGATGCAGGAGCAAAATAGTAGGCAATATGGGCGCGAGTATGGCCAGGAATGAAAAAAACTTCGGCTTCTCTATCACTAAATTGAACGCGATCGCCTTCTTTGAGATAAACGCTTTGACCTGGAATTCTGCCTTGATCTTCTGCTCCTCCATACACCGTTAATTGCGGGAATTTTGTCATTAAATCCTTATTTCCTCCCACATGATCCCCATGATGATGGGTATTAAAAATGGCGACTAATTCCGCGCCTAATTCCTGCAAACAGTCTAAAACAGGGCCCGCTTCAGCCGGATCGACTACGGCCGCGATCGCGCGTTCAGGATCATGGAGGACAAAAATGTAATTATCCGATAGGGCAGGAAGACGCTTGACTTGTAACATGAGATTAAGGTGATTTAAGACAACTAATTTTAAATATCAGTTTTTATACTAACGAAACCGCTCCCTTTTAAAAATAATGATGCGATTGGATACAAAAGAAAACTTAAGAATAATCAAAATTTATGAACAATCAGTCCGATAAAATAGAAACTAGCAGAACTTAGAGAAAAAACAATGGCAACGACAGCAGATGATGTATGGCAACTTTTAGCAGAATTGGTAGCGGCTCAGAAAGAAACTGATCGTCAGCTCAAAGAAACTGAACTTCAGATGCAGGAAACTGATCGGCAAATGAAGGCAACTGATCGCCAACTCAAAGAAACTGATCATAAAATTCGTGAAGTCAGCAAACAGATCGGTGATCTTGGGGGGAAATGGGGTCGGTTTGTCGAAAATATGGTTGCACCTGCCTGTGAAACTTTATTTATTTCTCGCGGAATTCCTGTTCATCAAGTCAGTCAACGGGTTAAGAAACGTTTAGAGGGAAATACGTTAGAAATTGATATTCTCGTTACCAATGAAAACCATGTTTTAGTGGTCGAAGTTAAAAGCAGTTTAGGGGTCGATGACATTAAAGAATTTATTCAAGATTTGACACAATTTCGTCATTTTTTCCCTGAATACGAAAATAAGCAGCTTTATGGAGCCGTTGCAGGGATTGAAATTGAAGAAGGAGCCGATAAATATGCTTATCGTCAAGGTTTATTTGTTTTGGCACAAGCGGGGGAAAGTGTTGCTATCTTGAATAATGCTAATTTTCAACCGAAAAGTTGGTAAATATGTTTTAAAAACTTTTTAAATTTTTTAATCTCAAACTTCCTGCTAAATATCTTAAAATTTTTGTATTTAAAAAATAACGCGAATGAATTCAGACCGTATTATTGTTCCCCTTGATGTCCCTTCCCTAGAAGACGCGATCGCGTTAGTGGAGCAACTGCCAGATGTGACCTTTTGGAAAGTAGGATTGGAACTTTTTGTCAGTACAGGGCCAGAGATTTTAAAAATTCTCAAAGAGCGCGACAAACGAATTTTTCTTGACCTCAAATTTCATGATATTCCCAATACGGTGATGGGAGCCTGTCGTTCTGCTAGCCAATACGGTGTCGATTTGTTAACCCTTCATGCCACTGCCGGACGGAGCGCGTTAAAGTTAGCGGCTGATGCCCTTACTCAATCCCAATCTCCCACGAAACTTTTAGCAATAACCCTGTTAACTAGCTTAATTTCACGAGATTTAGCCTTTGATCTCAAAGTTCCCCTCGAACTCCCTGATTATGTTCTTCAAATGGCCCTATTAGCAAAAGAATCGGGTATTCATGGAGCCGTGTGTTCTCCTCAGGAGGTAAGCCAATTACGAGACGTTTGTGGTTCCGATTATCTGCTGGTTTGTCCTGGGGTAAGACCGCTTTGGGCCAATACAGGGGATCAACGCCGCGTCATGACCCCTTCTGAAGCGATCGCCGCAGGAGCGGATTACTTAGTCATTGGTCGTCCGATTACCGCAGCCCCCTCACCGGTTGAAGCATGGGAAAAAATTTGTCAAGAAATTGCATAAAGAGAACTTGTATTCAATCCCAAAAGTTATTTAATCCTCTGCTTTTCGGGATGACAAGTTTTTTAATGCTAATTGTCTCGCCTAAAGTTACCGCTCAAGAGCCAACATTTTCCTACACTTGTCCCCAAACTATAGAAAGCTTTGCCCCCAAACTCTTAGCAGATTTACCCAGTTACAGTAATCGGGTGATTCAACGTAGCATCGTGGATTATCAAAATAATCCAATGCTTCGCAGTTATGTCATCATCGCCAGTCAACCCGAATTAGCCCCCTTACCTTTAACTCAACGGCAATACCAACCTGCTTTTCCTGACACGTCTCAGCAGTTATTTTTTACCCTTTTGGAACGGCAATATGCAACGGCAAGAGTCACGGAATTACAAAATTTTTATTGGGCATTTTTCACCCTAACGGATCAAGGTTGGCGTTTATTGACGCTTTTTTCTCAATTAGCGTCTACTCATAAAGATGATCCGCCCTTACCTCCCCAAGAAGCGAGCAACGGCGCGATCGGTCAGGCAATTAATCTATGGCTGAGGGACTGCAACGCAGGTGTAATTAAATTTCCAATAAGTGATCAAAAAACTTTAAACCGTTAAAAAATAGCAGCAATCAGTGCTCGGTCACAACTTCTGCCCAATTCTGGAATAAACTATTGATCGTTTAAAGCCCATACAGGCAAGGTGCTTAAGCTTATTGTTACAAAGCTTTTAGCAAAATCCCTATACAATTTACATGCGCGACACTTTAATCCCAACTTTTTCCGACTTTTCCCTATTTAAAACTTAGAAATATTTTTCTAAGATGATTTAGTAAATAATTTTATTTACTTAGAGGGCTTATGGGTACTTTCGAGTTCAGACCTTGGAGAGATATAAAAGGTGAATGGCTCTGGACGTTAAGGGATGTAAAAACTAAGCAGCCTATTGCCGTTTCGGGGACATTGTATCCTGATTATCAAGCTTGCATTGATGCAATTAATTTAATCAAAAATTCAATAACTACCTCTGTTATACAGGATTCTTGACCTTTTTGGTTTTAAAAAGCGAGATTGCGCCAGCATTTCCTTATGTTAATGTTTTTGCTAAGTGGAACAGCCGATTAGCATCAAACACAAAGACATTTTGAGCATTGATTAAACTTTGTGAGAGGTATTTCCTAATGGTAAGAAAATGGTTAGGACTTCCTCTTGCTGCGATCGCTGACGAACGGTTAATTTGCCGCCGAGAGCTTGAAAGATATTTTTGGTGACATCGAGATTTAAACTCACACAGCCCGTTTCAGGTTGAAACATGAGTAAATCACCTAATGCCTTAAGGGGATTAATTTGATAGGTGGATTGGGTATGGAATTGCACCTTCAATTGATGCCCTGCCGTACTGACTTTTAGCCGAATTGCCCCACCACTGGCTAAACTACGGACAAACTTTTCGATTAAGCCCGTCAATACCTGATCCAACATAGAAGGATTGCTGACAACCTGGGGTAATTTTTTCGGCAGATCAACCGCGAGTTCAACCTTATGGCGTTCTGCTTGGGCTTGCCAACGGGGAATACTATTTTCAAAAACTTGTTCTAGCGAAGTGGTTACTAATTGCACGGATTTTTCCTGAACAGGAGCCGTCTCCAGTTCTGTTGCGCGGAAAATTAATTCCATGCGGTTGATTTGTTCGGTACATTCTTGATCGATCGCTTTGAGCCGTTGAATCACTTGCGGGGCTAATTCCTTACGGCGCAATAGTAAACGAGTCATTGTCCGAATACTGGTTAAGGGTGTACGAATTTCGTGAGTTAAAGCCTGCAACAATTCAATATCAACGGAATGCTGATTAAGTTTGGGTTCACTCTGATGGGCATCGTTGGTAGGAGTCGGGAGAACCGTTCGAGGTTTATTTTCCGTAGCAGGTAATTCCGGTAAATGTTTCAATAACTGACGACTAAATTCCATCACCACACGATAATCCGGTTCAGGTGGTACAAATTGCTTAACTAAGTGATCTAGTTCGGGTAGTTGGGGGACATAGGTTAAGGCTAAACGCGATCGCAAGGTCATCCAGCCTTCATGTACAACATCGGGTTCAAAGGAAAATTGGAAACTCGGCAACCCGTTCTCATCTTCTCCCACTAGCATCAGTAAACCAAATTTTTCGGTTAATAGAAGACAGAATTGTTCTTGAGCTAAAGGATCTTGGGGAAATAAAGGCAATTCGACGGTTTTACCGGCTTTATAACTGAATGAGTCTTGAGCATCCCCAATTAATTGAAAGGGAAGGGGGATAAAGTGTTTCCAAGCTTTTGGCGTTAAGATGCCATTATAAAGACCTGAAACCAAATCAGGATGGCTTAAAATCGGCATTGGCCCAGCTAACAATAAGCCTTGAGGTTCAGTCGGTTCCGATGCTTGGGTTTTGGTAAAGGACAGCAATAATTGTTCGACTGCGGCGATCGCGCCAAACCATTCCCGTTGTGCTTTGAGGCGAGCAGTTTCTACAACGGTGTCGATATTTTCAGCAAAAGTCGGCAAAGATGAAGATAAAAGCGTTGCTACATCGTCATCACTCTCGCTAAATAAGTCACTCAGCTTTAAATTTGTTCCATTCAACACGACCATAGTATTTCAACCACAAGTAGATTCCCCTGCCTCAAATGGTAGTCTGGAACCTTAACATTTCCTAGTCGTAGAACCGAACTTTTGGGGTCGCATTTGCCGTTCTCTCGCGCTGTTCTATCAACTTAATTTAACGAACTCTTCATGTAATTTCCCCAAATACTAGCTGCCTGGGCACTACTACCCCGTGTTGGTGAATTATTATCATTTCCTAACCAGATACCCGTCACTAAATTGCGTTGAGGAATGACACCAATAAACCACAGATCCACACCGCGATTGGTTGTTCCCGTTTTGCCGGCTGCTCCGTAACCAATATTAGCGGCCTTACCTGTTCCCGTAGCAACTGCATCTCGTAGCATTCCTAGCATCGTATTGGCTACACCTGTTGAAATAGCTTGTTGCTGAGCCGTTCTATCTTGATCAAAACGATAAATTTCTCGACAGGTTTCCGGTTTGTCGTAATTTTCACAATCTCCACCATCTAAAATCCGACGAATGGCATGGGGGCGGTTCCAAATTCCCTGATTGGCTAAAGTCGCATAGGCTCCCGTCATTTCCAGCACTGAGACTTCACTTTGGCCTAAAACCAAGCCTGGGGCTGCTGTTAGGGGAGAGCGAATTCCCATCCGTTCTGCGGTATTAATCACCTGATCTAACCCGACCTGTTGAGCAACCCGTAAGGCGATCGCGTTTTCCGACTGAACTAAACCATGCGCCATTGTAATATTGCCACTACTACGCTCACAGGGCTTAAAGGCTTGCCCTTGCCAACGTACTCCTGTGCAGGAATACATGGCATTGGGTGAAATTCCCTGCTCTAAGGCGGCTACATAGGTAAATAATTTAAAGGTAGAACCGGGCTGACGTTTGGCCTGAGTAACCCGATTATATTGAGTGAGTTTATAATCCGATCCACCCACTAAGGCGAGAATTTCCCCTGTTCGACTATCGAGACTAACTAAACCGCCTTGGGAATAACGAAACTGTTGCCCTGCGCTATTAATTGCTGCTTTTAATGACCGTTCCGCCTTTGCCTGAAGTTTGGGATCTAAACCTGTTTCGACGATAAAATTCCCTTCTTTGGCTACATCTTCCCCTAATAATTGCTGTAGCTCTTGGAAGACGTAACTATAAAAATAGGGAGCAATCATTTTTGATAAGGCTTGACTGGCTTTGGGACTAACTTCAATCCGCGATCGCCGCGCTCTAACGGCCTCCTGTTCACTGATCATCCCTAACATGGCCATGCGATTAATGACCCGATTCCGCAAGTCTACTGATGTTTGGTAATCCTGCACGGGATTGTAAAGATTAGGAGCTGGTAACATCGCCACTAGCGTCGCTGCTTCTGATAGCGACAGATCTCTGGCCGATTTATCAAAATAAAATTGGGCTGCATCCTCAAACCCATAGCTTCCCGCCCCCAGATAAACTCGATTGATATAGGTTTTTAAAATATCATTTTTGCTATAAAATGCTTCTAATTTCAGGGCAACTAAAATCTCTCGAATTTTACGACCGGCTGTATTTTCTCGTCCGACTTCGGTGAATAAACTACGGGCTAACTGTTGGGTGAGGGTACTGGCTCCTTGACGAATACCCCGTCCCTGGGTGTTGATGACTAATGCCCGCATAATACCGATGGGGTCTACGCCCAAATGCCAATAAAAACGGCTATCTTCAGAGGCCATCACTGCTTTTGGTAAATAAGGAGAAAAATCCCTCAAGTTTTTTAATTCGTGATGGGTTGTACTTGTCATGGGGTTTAGCGGTGTTTTCCCATCTTTGGCATAGATAACCACTGGCCCAATCACACCAGAGGGCAAGGGTCGCACTGGAATTTTTGTCCATTCCCAACCGATCCAGGTCATCAACAACGCACTCAAAATGCTGGCTCCATAGAGGCCATAGCGTAAACTTTGAACCCAGACAGGTGGGGGATTATGATAAATCAGTTGGGTTACGCCTTCGAGTTCCGGTGGCCCTAAATTGATGACATCTCCATGTTTGAGGGAAAAGGTTTTGAGACGTTTTCGTTTAAAAAAGATGCCATTGGTGGAGTCTTCGTCTTGGACGTAAAAATGGTTGGGGTTTTGTTGATCGCGGTGGAGAGAACAGTGAGTCTGGCTGACAACGGGATTTTTGATGAGAATGTCACAGGTGCGAGAACTTCGACCAATGATATAGCGATCGCCGAGCAGGGGATATTTTTCAACCGTTTTACTATTTTGGCTTTCTTTGATCCACAGTTCGGGAACCCTTGCGCCTTTTTTGATGGCAGGTTTAGTCCCGTTAAAACCCACTAATCGTTGAACAGCCTGGGTAACGAGTTGACTAAGCGGTTGAGTAGAGGGTTGGGTCATTGGCGATCGCAAAAAGCGTATTTGTAAGTTCGATACTCAAAAATAGACTAAAACCGAACATTGAAAAGTCGATTATTATCGATTTTAATCAATCGTTTTTCACTTTGGGTTTCTACTATATTCGCTTCAGACCATCAACGCATCTTAACAGGGACAGAAACGCGGTCGTCACCACCCCTGTCGTGAGTCGTTTTAGGGTTTAGATCGCTCAATTAGTCACTCAACGAACGTTTCTCATCGATTATTCGTGAATGTCTTCAGGATTAATTCCCAAAGAACGAAGATAGGACGCTAATGTATCGGCCCGTTGTTTTTCCTGTTCAGCTAGTTGTTGAGCGAATTTGGCTCGTAGTTGTTCCTGTTCAACCAGTTGTTGAGCTTGATCTGCTGCTTGTTGGGCCGTTTCGGCTCGCAGTTGTTCCTGGTCAGCCCGTTGTTTTTCTTGCTCAGCCAGTCGTTGAGCTTGGTCTGCTGCTTGTTGGGCGGCTTCAGCGATCGCGATTTCCTGTAAAGCAGATTCCTGGGGAGTCAACACCAATTCACCGTCAGGGGTAAAATAACGCAGTTTGCCTCCTTCAACGCCTAGATACAATTCGAGTTCTTCACTCCACCGTTTATTCCCGTCGATCAGTGGAATTTCTTGATATTGATGCCCGACTAAGCGATAACCCATAAATTCTAAGGTTTCGGGAGAAAACCAGAAATATTCAGGCGTTCTAAACCGATCTTGATAGAGCTGTTTTTTGATGCCCCGATCCACGTTTTCCGTACTATCCGAGAGCAATTCAATAATTAAATTGGGATACTGGCCATCTTCCTCCCAAACGACCCAGGACGGACGGGGATGATTGCTAACGCCATTGACTAAGAAAAAGTCTGGCCCGCGAAAGTCACGATTTTTCAATTGTTGCCGACTGAAGTAAATGGTTAAATTGGCTCCAATAAAATAGTCATTGCGGTCGCGCCAATACCACTCTAAACACGTCACCAGCAAAAGCAATTGGAAATAATGTAACGAGCTTTCCATTTCCGGTTCATCACTCATCAAAACACGAGCATCGGGCATTTTTTCGGAGAATTGTAGGGCCGTTTGATACATGGAGTTCTCCTAAACGCGAAATGATTTAATCATACCAATAATTCCAGATCATTTGATGATTTTATGGACTAGCGGCGATCGCGTCATTGAAACCTGACCTGCAAAAATAGGATAAAATTCAAAAGGCATATACTTAATACGGATCAAATGAGTGCACAGACGATGACCAAAGCCAGCCAAGTCCTTCGCCAAGAGGTGATCGGGGCGCGTAGATTGAGTAATTATTTTTGGGCCACCATTTCTTCCATTGGCGGAATTGGTTTTCTACTGGCTGGGCTTTCAAGTTATCTGAAAGTCAACTTGCTATTAGTAAGTGATCCCACCGATTTGCAATTTATCCCCCAAGGCGTTGCCCTGTTGTTTTATGGTTCTGCGGGATCTCTGTTAGCAACCTACGTCTGGTTAACGATACTGTGGAATGTCGGGGGAGGATACAACGAATTTAATAAGGATACGGGAAAAGTAACCATTTTTCGTTGGGGTTTTCCTGGAAAAAATCGCCGCATTGAATTAACCCTACCGATCGCCGATGTCCAATCTGTCCGAGCCGATATCAAAGAAGGACTTAATCCTAAACGGGCTTTATATTTACGCGCAAAACAACGACGCGATATTCCCTTAACCCGCGTAGGTCAACCCATTTCTCTTTCAACATTAGAAAATCAAGGGGCAGAATTAGCCCGCTTTTTAGGA
>CAYZWO010000065.1:0-22322 GCA_964482215.1 uncultured bacterium | reverse complement strand
CTTTTAGGCACTTTTAAACACATAACGAGAAGCCCAAATCGTAAAGACAGGCAAACAAAGAAAATGAATCAAACAAACAGCAACCGCAACCCCTACACTCTGCCATTGAACCCCAATCAGTAACGCGATCGCGAAAAGAAGAGTAAAAATCACATTCCAAATTAAATCGAGTCGGGATTTATTAATGGCCAACAGTAACTGGGAAGCTGAATCCGCAAAGGGGCGAGGGATTGCCGATAGACAAATTAAAATCAAAATGGGAATGGCGGCTATCCACTTTTGACCAAAGACAATGGGAACATAAAAGGGCGCGAGAAAAGATTGCAATAAAACCAACGGCACAATAATTAAACCAATGGTTTTTAAGCTTTGATAGTAACGAGAACGAAATTGTTCTAGATTATCGCGTACATCACAGAGATGGGGCAACAAGGCGGATCTAATTGAGGTAATAATACCTAAACTAATCCCTAAACCCGCATTAAAAGCAAAATAGTAAACCCCCAAAGCTTCTACGCTTAAAAAACGACCAATAATTAAATAATCCAGATTATTGCGTAGGGTATTGAGTAATTCCACGCCTAAAATGCTCTGTCCAAAAACGATGAGATCCCCCCAATGTTTGGTGGTAAATTTTTCGGTGGGTCGCCAGGGATGATTTTTGGTGATGATATAGACCCAGATGGGGGCGACGAGAACTTTTGGTAAAACAATGGCCCACATCCCAAACCCCGCGATCGCCAAGATAGCCGAGAGAATATTATCGGTGGAAATTTGCAGCATTTCTGTGAGGGCAATCACTTTAAAACGATTTTCCCTTTGCAGTAAGGCTGCTTGAATTAACCCCTGGGGAATCATCAGTAAATTTAACCCCATGACACAAATCGGCAAGATAACACTCGTATCTCGATAAAACCAAGCAATCGGAAACGAAACTAAACATTGGATGATAAATAGCCCAATAAACATGGCCCAATTGAGCCAATAGGCCGACTGGGTGAGATAGGGTAAACTTTTTTCGTCCGTTTGAATCAGCCGAATTACGACCCCATTACGGGTAAAAACGCGAACAAATTCATTGGTGGTCAGTACCAACGCCGCTAAGCCGTAATCCTCTTTAGTTAAAAACCGAGCCAAAATAATGGTCGCCAATAAACGGGAGATGCGAATAATGCCCCCCGATCCACCTAGCCAACCGACATTGCGGACAAAGGGATTATCGATTTTCTGAAATTTACGGGCGATCCACTGTTTCACATTGATTTATCTCGCGTTGCTTCTGTTAAAAAGTTTTCCCAATTTTTGAGACAATTCTCCCACGCATTGATCACGGTTTCTCTCCCCTGCTTGCCCCAGGTCAACAAATCTTGTTCTAATAAGGACGCGATCGCGGTTTGCCACGCTTGCTGATCTCCCAAGGGAACCACTAAGCCACAATTATCGACCTGTTCAGGCAATCCATCGACGGCGGAAACAATCACCGCTTTTCCTGCGGCTTTCGCTTCTAAACAAACTAATCCAAAGGGTTCCCAACGAGAAGGAATCACCACCGCATCACAACCCGCTAAAAATTCCGCAATATTCCCAATCGTTCCCACCAGTTGTACTTGGGGTAACTGAGCCGCTAACTGTTGAATAATTTGTTCATCGGGGCCATAACCGCCGAGCCGTAGTTGGAATTGCTCAGAGGGTAATTGCTCCATTACGGCTAACAAGTTTTCAAAGGCTTTTTGTCGGGCAAAGCGGCCATAGGCTCCTAAAATTAGAGGCTGTCCAAGGGGTTTAGGGGCAATTTTTAATAAAGATTCAACTTTGGAAGAAGGGGTAATGGTTTTTACTTTATTGGCTTTTGTTAAACGGGCATTAATCATCCATTGACGTTGTGCCTGAGAAACACTGATCACCCCATCGGCGATCGCGTAGGCAATTTTCAGTAACCAACGGAAGCGGAATTTTGACCTGACTTGATCGGCCTCAAAGCCTTGGCAATAGTGATGATCACAAATCCACAGAGGAGCCTTAAATTTTAAAGAGAGTAAAGTGAAAACATATTTCCAGGCGCAGGGATAATGAAAAATAATCAGATCGGGTTTTTCGATTTTTAATTGGGATTTAACCGCTTCTAATCGCAAAACCGAAAATTGAAAGCGATCGCTTAAACCAGACGCAACCAATTGCCCCACTAAATGATTGGAGCCACCTGCCCGTTTATCTCCGATTAAATGCCAAACAATGGGTTTCATAGGCGTATTGTACCCGCATTATTGCCCAACTTTTAACCAAGCGGATAAGTCTCGTCCAATCAAGGCTTGACACTGTAAAAGATCTTCTCGATAAAGGGCCGTTAATGATTCCCTCACCTCAGCCGAAAGCTTAGGCGTTTCCAAATTGTTGTGTTGAATTTTTTGCCGCATTTTAGCAGGAAATAAGGGTTTTAATAGGGATTTAATCGGATTAGGCTTCGTCAAAAGTTTATGTAACAAAGGATTTTTAGGAACCCCTGATTTATTGGGGCGAATACTCATATCAGGTTGAAAGCTAGTATCGACTTGTAAAAATTCAAATAAATCTTGGATTAACCAATCTGAACGTTTGACTAAATCTTCATATAAATAAACCCGAATCTGGCTTTTATCAAAGAGGCCATAATACTGCTTTAATTGTTGTCCGTAATAGCCCAATTGAACATAATGCCAAAACCATTCCCAATTATTGCCAATTCGTTCGGGTTCGGCTTGTAGAGCTTGGGCAAAATCTTTTTCAGGTTCGCGATCGTCTCGGATTAAATGTAAATAATTAGCATAGGCGCGATCGACGGGGTTGCGTAAAATAACAATTAAACGAACATTCGGTAAAGCTTGGGCAATATTGTGGGGAGCCTTGGGGTGATAAAGATATAAGGGGCAGGCTTCACCAATCGCAGTTTCATTCGTTACCCCAGCAAATAAGTTTTGATAAGTCGCTAAATCGGTAATGGAAAATTGATTAATAGCTTCATCTCCAATCCCTCGAAAATTCAGTTTTTGTCCCTCAAAGGCGAAAAAATTTGTTTCCTTATCAGGGGTCATATAAATTTGGGGATGTTGTTGGAGATAGGTATGGAGTGCCGTTGTTCCTGCTTTCGCCGCACCGACAATTAAAAAGTTGGGCATTACCATTGATTTTAAGCTCCTGATTTAGCGAATGATTACTAACGAAATTGAATAATATAAAAGCATTTTACTTATATAAGCTATTAACTATTTAATCTAAAAGCAGGCAATGAGCTTTAGCTTATTATTAAAAGGCTTTTAGCGAAATTACTATATAGTTTAAATGTGTGACAGCTTACAACTATTAACTATTATGCAATAATATTTCTTTTTGCTGTCTAAAACGAGTTTTTTCTCAATTTTTTAATTTTTTAAAAGCGGTCGGAAAGGTTTCTATTTTCCATTGCAGTGCTCGCTTTTCGACTAAATGCCAAGACGCATAAGCCAGCACGAAGATAAAGGGTAAAGAAATGAGGCAGTTTGTAAACCAATTAATATGGGGATGGAGCCACTGCACGACAATTTGTTGAATAATCCAGCCATAAATATAAATACCGTAGGATAAATCACCAATTTTGCTTAGGTTTATGGGTTTAATTTTGGGATAATAGGCAACATACAAAACTAAATAGGAACCTGCAATGGCAAATACAGGTTTAAATAAGCCTGTAATGGGAAAAGCAAGAGCAATTAAAAATATGCTGGCAAGGGCCAAATCAGAGCGATAAGGTAGGCGATCTCGTCCAATATAAAGGAGAGATCCTGCAATGAAAAAAGGAAAGAGGTCTAGGAAACTTTTAACAATAAAGGGAAAACCCTGATTCCAATCCATCCAAGCATCGACCCAATGGCCTTGAATTGCCCAATTACCCAAACTTGTGATGATAAATAAAAAGCCTAAACTCGAAAGTTTCAGTAATCCGAAATAGCCTAAAAAAGCGGTTACGGCATAACAGAGTAATTCATATTTTAATGTCCAAAGGGAACCATTAACAAAATTAGGAACGGGATTATCAGTAAAAACACCTGGTAACGTGTCTTGATAACGAATAAAGCCAATATTATTAATCAAATAACGATAGGTATCAGGATTTTTAAAATAATCAGCGAGTGATAGGTTCGTCATCAATGGCCCCATAACCAAAGCCGTTAACGCAACCACAATAATTAAACCAGGATAAATCCGTAAGCATCGTTTTTGGAAAAAAGATAATAAATTTTTATCTCGTTCAAAGCTGGCAGTAATTAAAAATCCACTAATGATAAAAAAGATTAGAACTGCAACACCTCCTACCGTAATTTGTCCCTTGCTTAGTTGCCAAAAAGGTTCATACTGCTTTCCTAAAACCTTGCCGTGAGATAGATTAAAGGCGTGGGAAAAGACAACCAGAACAGCAGCCACTAACCGCATAATATCCAGATGATTAACCCGTGAGCCGCGTTTTTGAATAAGTTGCCCTAAAGTACCCGTTTGAGAAGAAAAATATTGCATGATCAGAAAGGGTGATATTTAACAATTTTATTTAGTAAAAATTAAGGGCTTCCTAATGTTTGATTACATTGAAAGCCCCTGAATTAAGTTGTTGTTTAAACTGTTGCCGAAAAGCCGTTAACAATGGTTTGTCCAATCTCCATGTTTTGCCATTGACGACCATCGGGAACTAACTGGTTCAGATCGGTCACACCTGCAAAAGTCACACCTCGGAAGCCTAGAACAATATCGTTATAATCCCGATTAGAGCCATTATCTAAATGAACATCTTCAAAAGCAACGATCGCGCTATTCTGAGTAGCCATCACCTTACCGAATTGAGCCGCATTATTGGCGTTAGCATTCGACATGGAGAACAGGGGTCTATCATAAACATTGCCATTAGGATTCAGTAACTTGTCCTGTAAAGTGCTATTGGAAGCCAAAACCAGACCGTAGGTTTCACCCGCATTCAATTGAAGCGTTTTTTCACCTAAATATTGCCCATCATTGTATTGACCTTCCCACGCGAGATCAGCACTAAATCTTGCCCCTTCGTCATTTCCTGTCAGGCTATCTCGAACAATGATGCGTCCTGATGTGCTATTGCTTAGAGCACGTTGTAAAGCCGTGTTAATAAATTCTTGAGAGCCAATTTGCAGATTTTCCATCCCTTTAAGGCTAAAAATTCCGACCTCACCGTGATAGTCGCCACCATCATAGAGAAAATCAACCGTAATTTGTCCTGTGCTACCTGCAACGAAAACGCCGTTATCGAAGAAAGCCCGATTGGCATAGCTTAATAAATCCCTGCCTGCATTGGTTTTCCGCCAGTCCCGTTCACCGTTATAGGCTTGATCCATTGAAATGACTGAACCTGATGCCCCTTTCATTTGGAAAATAACGTCATTGTAGTCTTGATCGGATTGTCCTAAATCGATGCGGACATCTTCAAAGGCATAGGTTCCGTTATTGTCAATTCTGACCATTTGATTGATGGGAGAGCCGCCTGGATTAGCTTCGGGGATAGAAAAGATGGGCAATTTACCCCATTGAGAAATTCGAGTGACATCGTTGGCAATTTCTTGGGCGGTGGTATTTTGCACTAACATGAAGGCAAACTGTTCGCCAGGGTTCATCGTAAAAACTTTGGGGCCCAGGTAAGAACCACTGTTGAAGTTATTTTCCCAAGGCATAACTTCTGTGAATCTAGCCCCTTCTCTTTGGTCTCTGATAAAGACAAATCCTTGAGTTGAGTTGCTAACAGCCCGTCTTGCGGCTTCTTGAATAAAGGCATGGGAGCCGAGTTGGAGAGATTCCATTCCACTGAGGCTAAAGACCGCCATTTCTCCTTGGAACCAGCCGCCATCATAGAGGAAGTCAAACTGGACTTTTCCCGTTTCTCCGACTTGGAAAACGCCTTTAGTAAACATTTGGCGGGAGGCATAGTTGAGAATTTCTTGCCCTGTTGCGGTAGTGCGCCAATCCCGTTGGGCGTTAACTAGAGAACTCATGACTGGAGCTTGTCCTTCTAGACCTGCGACTTGGAAAACAAAATCGTTGTAGTCTCTATCAGAATTAACTCCGTCAACTCGTTGATCTTCAAAGGCGAGGGTTCCTTTGTTATCCACGGCAACCATTTGCTGAACTGGGTTTCCCAAATTGGCTTCAGCAATTGAGAATAAGGGGGTTTGTCCTGGTTGGGTGTAGCCAGCGGGATTGTAGAAAATGTTTTGAACGGTATTATTTTGGGTCAACATGAAGGCAACTTGGTCGCCAGGATTCATGCTGAAATGTTGGATGCTTCTATAAGTTCCGCTATTAAAGTTGTTTTCCCACGGTAGGGTTCCGCTAAATCTGGCTCCTTCTAAGCGATCGCGAACGAGAACCCGTCCTTCATTGGAATTGGTTAAAGCCCGTCGAGCCGCTTCTTGAATGAATTCGACTGAACCTGGGGTATATTTTTCCATCCCTGCGAGGCTAAAGATTGCTAATTCCCCTTGATAACCACCACCATCATAGAGAAAATCAACTTGAACTTGACCTGTTAGATTAACTTCAAAGCTACCTGCTGCAAAACGGGGACGATTGGCATAGGAGAGGAGTTCTTTACCGACATCAGTGTTGAGCCAATTCCGATTTTGATTGATTTGATGATTAATTAAGGGAGCATTAGCCGTTGCGCCTTGGATTTGGAAAACGACATCGTTGTAATCGCGATCGCTGCTGGATAAGTTGACATCTTCCCAACCAAAGGTATTTCCTGCACCCGTAATATCCACCATTTGGGCGTAGGTTCCTGCGCTGGTCGTCGTTTTTCCGAAAGAAAATAAGGGTTGAATTTGGTTATTGGTCGTTGTGGGGTTTGCCGCCAAGTTTGCAACGGTAGAATTAGGGATTAACATCATGGCGAAGCGATCGCCTGCCTGCATCGTAAAGCTTTCTAAACCTTGATATTCACCGCTATTGGTATTGGATTCCCAGCTAAAGCTCCCACTGAAACGGGCCCGCTCTAAATTATCTTGAATCGCTACATAGCCTTGGGTTGAATTGCTGAGTGCACGTCTGGTCGCTTCTTGAATAAAGGCAGTAGAACCGATGGTGAGATGTTCCATGCCCGTAATGCTAAAAATGGCAACTTGTCCCTTATAGCCGCCCCCGTCAAACAGATAATCAATGAGAACTTTTCCTGTTTCGCCAACGGTGAAGATGCCTTGAGTAAAACCGATTGAGTTGAGCGTTGCCATGATGTCACTACCGAAAAATGCAAACTAAACGAATCAAAACTTTAAACTGTTAATCTTGATACTTTTAGTTTGACGGCCTCAGATCTGCGTTTACGTTCACGCCATTGTCTAACTTGTCTAACTTTGTGTCTAACTTTTCAAATTTTGAATAGACATCAAAAAATAAACAGAGTCAAGACGGATTATCTCAACTCTGTTGAAACTAAATTATGTTTTTAAGCAAATGAGCTTAGAACTTGTTTATAAAGTTTCATTTTGCCCCCTAAATCCCCCAATGCTGGGGGACTTATAAAGATTTCTTCCCAAATTGGGGTAATTAGGGAGACTTTTTAACCATAAGCTTACTTTTTACAGTAATTTCAAGTTAGGATAGCCCGCTAAAATATCATCCGATGTCAGCGTGTCTCCTTCTGCTTGCGGTGTCCAGAGAACTTCAATCGCCAGTAAGCGATCGCTGCCTAATCCACCTACTTGCTGTAACACCTGACGCATATCACTGGAATCATTCACCGCAGGTAATTCCGAACGACCCAAAGCAGCAACGACTAAGGTAACTAAAATATAATCCCCTGAGCCATTGTTTAGATTAGCTAATTCTCCGCCCTGACCTGCGATTAACGCCTGATTGGAGCCTTGATGCAGTTGATTATTGACATTACTTAAGGTTTCAGCCGTAAACTTACTCCGTTCCCCTAAAGCTAATTGGTTAAATTTTCCTTCCGCAGCAGACAAAAGTGCGACCTGGGATTCCGTAGAACCATAAACCCAGTATTCAGGATGGCGTAATAGGGCTAAGGTCACTTCTTGTAATAGGGTTGCTCGTCCGTCTGGGGTTCCCGTATCTGCCGATAAACCTAATTCGTTTAATTCACGTTGTAATTCACGAGCCGAAGCCAACAGACCGACTTGAATCTTACCGATACTGACAGGGGGATTATCAGATGCTAATTCACTTTGTTCGCCGCCACCACCGACATTCCGCACCGCACTCATAATAAAGTTGGCGATCGCGATAACAATCAAAATGCTAAACAATCCCCCAAATCCACCGCCAAACCCAAAAAATGGCAGTAGGAAGGGAAAACCAATTCCGCCGCCGTAGCCATAACCACCGCTATAGCCACCCGAACGGCTAGGCGCGCTATAACCCCGACTGGGCGCGCTAAAAGAACCGCCTCCCATGCGTCCCCCACTCCGAGCCGCTAAAGCATCATGGGCATTCGTGAATAATAAGGTTGAAATTAATCCTGTAATCAAGACGGGTTTTATTAATAGTTTCATTTTTCGTAAAAATTGTTTAAACATAAAGTTAATGTCACGCTACAAGCCTTTAGTTTTTAATCTAACGGGTTTAGGATGAAGCTTCAGATTTTGTCCTGAGATTCTTAAGCTTTGTTACGAGCGATCGCTAACCCATCAATACTTCTAGTCCTAAACAGTTGATAGTTTTACGGTAACGTATCTTGCCTTGAAATCGTTAGGGGGGCTTTCCCTACTTAACCGATTTAACCGCCACCGACAATCGTGACAATTTCTAAGCGATCGCCGTCCTGGAGTTGGGTGGTTTCCCAGTATTGACGATGTAAAATTTCTCCGTTATATTCCACGGCAATTAAGCGAGGATTTAATCCTAATTGCGTTAAAAATTGGGGTAATGAAGTTTGAGCCGCACAACTTTGGCGATCGCCATTAACCATAACCGAACAAGCCGAATCAATCATAAGTAATTAAATTTCTGGAAAATAAGCCACAAATTTCTTTATATCATTTTGGCTTGGAAGATAGGCTTTTAAAAAACTGAAGAAAATAAGCAGTGGTTCTCTTTCTTAGCGAGCTTGACAAGCTCTATTCATTCTTGTTAACTTAAATGTACTCGGAATGACTTCGAGTTAACAGTGATTTATCAGCAGAGAGCGTAAAAACATGGTCAAAATCGTAGGGATTAGCGGCAGTTTACGGCAAGGCTCCTATAGTTTTCAAGCGTTAAATTTTATAGCACAACGCTTAGCTGCTCTCAATGTCGAAGTGGAAATTTTAGATCTGCGATCGCTGAATTTGCCCTTTTGTCATGGCGGAAAAGATTATCCCGATCATCCCGATGTGGAAAAACTCCGTCAAACAGTTAAAGCCGCCGATGCATTAATATTAGCAACCCCTGAATATCATGGTAGTGTTAGCGGAGTCATGAAAAATGCGCTGGATTTGTTAGATTTTGAGGAATTATCGGGAAAAGTAACAGGTCTAATTAGTGTTTTAGGCGGCCAATCCAACAGTAACGCCCTCAATGATTTACGAGTGATCATGAGATGGTGTCATGCTTGGGTCATTCCTGAACAGGTCGCGATCGGGCAAGCATGGCAAGTATTTGATAAAGACGGCAAATTATTGGACGACAAATTAGCCGAACGGTTTGATCAATTCGCCCGAAGCCTAGTAGAAAATACCATTAAACTAAAAAGCATTTCGTAAGATTATCATCGTTGATTAACCTCACTAATCAAAAGTAATGACGCTACGGATAGATTCGCCTTGGTGCATTAATTCAAAGGCATCATTGATTTTTTCTAAGGGCATAACGTGGGTAATTAAATCATCAATATTAATTTGCCCGTTCATGTACCAATCCACAATTTTAGGAACATCCGTGCGGCCTCTGGCTCCCCCAAAGGCGGTTCCTTTCCAAACGCGACCTGTGACCAGTTGAAAGGGACGGGTTGAAATTTCTTGCCCTGCACCTGCAACGCCGATAATGACGGAAACGCCCCAACCTTTATGGCAACATTCCAACGCTTGTCGCATCACTGTTGTATTGCCGATACATTCAAAGCTATAGTCTGCGCCGCCTTTGGTTAAATCGACCAAGTAGGGCACTAAATCCCCTTCGACTTCTTGAGGATTAACGAAATGGGTCATGCCAAATTTTTCGGCCAAGGCTTTTTTGGCAGGATTAATATCAACTCCGACAATCATGCTGGCTCCAACCATCCTCGCGCCTTGAATGACATTCAGCCCAATTCCCCCTAAACCGAAAACAACTACTTTTGCCCCTGCTTCGACTTTGGCGGTATTAATGACGGCTCCGATTCCTGTGGTTACGCCACAACCGATATAGCAAACTTTATCAAAGGGGGCATCTTCCCGAATTTTGGCGAGGGCAATTTCGGGGACGACGGTGTAATTGGCAAAGGTCGAGGTTCCCATATAGTGATGGAGCATTTGCCCTTGATAGGAAAAACGGCTGCTTTCATCGGGCATCAGTCCCCGTCCTTGGGCCAGTCGAATAGCTTGACAGAGGTTAGTTTTAAAGCTGAGACAGTATTCACATTGCCGACATTCAGGGATATACAAAGGAATGACATGATCGCCTGGTTTGAGGCTCGTTACGCCTTTACCAACTTCTACGACGACTCCAGCCCCTTCATGACCCAAAATGGAAGGAAATAAACCTTCGGGATCGGCTCCTGATAGGGTGTAAGCATCGGTATGGCAAACGCCTGTGGCCTTAATTTCAACTAGAACTTCACCTTCTTTTGGCCCTTCTAATTGGACAGTTTCAATACTTAACGGTTTTCCTGCTTCCCAGGCGATCGCGGCTTTAATATCCATCATGTCAGGTCTTCGTTTGGGGCTAAGATAAATTCTGGAGGATTTAGTCTAGAAGAGGATCGCTTGTTAATCCTTCTTAACGATTGATTATTCCTTTTTCCCTTAAAGTCAACACTGTCAACTTTTAACATCCAATTTATTAATACTCCTATGTCCACGATGTCCACCAAGTTAAAACCCGATTGGGCAGGGGAAGACCTGCTTTCTCGCTTTGTCAACCTGTTAATTCAAACCAAGCCGCTGTATCAGGTGATGAAATATCAAGCGCGACAGGTTTTGATTAAAACAGCCGAGAAAAATGGGGTGGCTTGGCGGCAGTATTGTGAAGAATTTGAAAAATCGGACGTTAAAAGTTTATTGCCTGAAATTGAAAATCCGAAGGTTGTTTATCCTGACTATTACCGTGTGCCTTTCCATGCCTACGACGAGGGCAATTTATCCTGGCAAGCGGCTTTTGAAGCGATTCCTGCCACTTATGCAATGGGGCTACGAATTTGGAAAACAGAAAATCTTTCTTGGGAAACGGCCCATAATCGCTTAAGAGAAACATTTTTAGAAGTTTTAGGAAGTTATAGCCCCGAAGTTGTCCACGATATGTTAGATATGGGCTGTTCTGTTGGACTTTCTACTAAAGCATTACACCGTTACTATCAACAACGACAAACCGAACCCATTAAAACCATCGGTTTAGATTTATCTCCCTATATGCTATCTGTTGCTAAAATGAGCGACACTGAGCAGGAAATCAGTGATTGGGTGCATGGTTTGGCAGAAAATACACCCTTTAATGATAATTCCTTTGATATCGTCACTTTACAATTAACGCTCCATGAATTGCCTCGTGAGGCGACTCAAAGTATTTTTCAAGAAGCGTTACGGATTTTACGCCCCAATGGGTTACTGGGTATTATCGACAATAATCCTAAGTCTCCTGTGATTCAAGGCTTACCCCCTGCGCTGTTTGTGCTGATGAAGAGTACGGAGCCTTGGAGTGATGATTATTATACGTTTGATGTGGAAGGAACACTGGCCGCTGTCGGGTTTAAACATGAGACGACTGTACCGAGTGATCCTCGCCACCGCACGATTGTTGCCCGCAAACCAATCAATTAACGGTTTTCAGAGCTAGCGATCGCCGTTCAATAACCTACCATTTTTTATAGGGTAAGAACTTGCCGCACATGGTCACTTTGACGCGATCGCCTTTGGGATCTTCTACCTTATCCACCTCTAGGGTGAAGTCAATTGCGCTCATGATGCCATCGCCAAACTTGTCATGAATGACGGACTTGAGGGGCATTCCATAAACCTGCATAATTTCGTAAAAACGATAAATCAACGGATCAGTCGGAATTTCAGGCTCTAAAGACCCCTTGAGAGGCGGAATACTTAAACTCTCCAAACTTTCTACGGGCAAGCCCAAGGCATCGGCTAACTTTTGGAGTTCTTCTGCGTCGGCGGTTGCCTGACCATAAAAGAGAGCAGCAATCCAAACCTCATCGCGACCTAAAATTTTTTCTAAATCTTCAAAGGTCAATCCTTTTGCTCTTTTCGCGGCTAAAAGTTCTTCGGTTAGTTCGCTAATTGCCATTGAAAAAACTCCTTATCATGACTTCTGTTTAATCAGCTTGTCGTTAAATTTTGTTTTCTACTGTTCAGGACTAACGGTTTCCAAAACCTAGATATGTCGCTCCTTAGCGATCGCTACTTTCCACGCATCAACAGTAACACTATGATCGCCCTTTACCTCATTCCCAAGAGAGCCTTTAGAGTAAGTCTCGAAAAGCTTCAATAGTCAATCCTGCATCTTGAATTATCCCACCCATTGTAAAAGCGTTAATAGGATTACTTCGAGGACTTGTGACCTGACGAATTCCATCACTCATTATGATATGTTTACCCTGACGAATAACGGAAAACCTGCTTTTTCTAACGCTTTAACTGCTTTTAAATGGTTAATCCCAGATAATTTCGGCATACTAATTCTGTAAGGAAGGGATTTCAACTTCGCGGAGTGTCACACCTTGCAGTCTGTCTTGAAGTGCGGCTAAATATTCTTGAATGGCATCTTGAATGTTATTGAGTGCTTCTTCTTCTGTTTTTCCTTCAGACCAGCAACCAGGCAGCGCAGGAACGGATACACTGATTCCTTCTTCAGATTTGTAAAGAGCAACTTGATATTTCATAATGTTATCTCTAAAAATTTAGCTATAGTGTAACATATCGAAATCTATTCCATTAATTGTTATATTAAGCGGATTAAGAACAACTTAATCATCAACAAAACCGCGATCACTGCGAAATTTTAGGTGCATGAGGAGAGCAATAATTGCTCAATAGAGTACGCCAAATCGTACAAGGATTGATAATCATAATTTCTGCCTAATTTAGGTTCCCAGTAACGGCCATGAGCTAACCAATTTCGGTAGCCAAAAGCGGTGATCACCTCAGAAATAAAACCTTTATACTCTGGACATATTACTTTCCATGAAGATAAGATATCATCTTTCAAAGAGGCGTGAACACCTTTTTGGTTGTAAATATTCCGCATTTTTCTAGATAAATTATCTTTCTTTTTGTTGTAACATCGATTTAAATAATCAATACGAAATAAAGCTTCTAAAGCAGATAAAATTGAAAATGAAATTGCTTTATCTAATTCCTGCAATCTTAATTTTAATTCTTCTTCGACTTCCTCTTCAGTATAACCATTAAATCTCAAACTATATTCAGGATTTTTAGAGCTAAAGAAAAGTCTTAATGCTTTTTCACTATCATCATAGTAATCAGCAATCTCCAATAAAGACAAATTCTCACCAGAAAATGATACTTTTTTAAGCATTGACGACTTCCATTAATGCTGCAAAAAAAGTTTCCTCTGTAATTTCCAAATAACTTACTTTAGGAGGACGAGAGGCAATTTTCCACAACCATTGAGTGTTAGAGCTAAAATGTCCCATAAAGAAAAGTCCTGGTTTATCAAAATCTTGCGGAACTAATAAAAACCGAACACTACCTAAATCAGAGATTAAGTCAATACGACCTTGACAACCAATAACAAATCGACCAATTGGTTTAAAAATTAGTCTTTTTTTTCCTATTTTTAATATTAATTGTTTAACGTTATATTCGCCGAAGTGATCCTCTTGTAGTTGAATCGTTTTCCATTCTTCAATTATTTTGCCTTGTTTGAGATAGTCACGAATAAACCCTTGAATAAGTTCATAAAATTCATCAATTTCAGCAAGCCATTTTTGTTTATCTTTTTCATAGTCAATGGCTGGAGACTCATTATCTTTAGATTCTTGTTGTGAAAGAAAATCTTCAAATTGTTTTAGATATTGTTTTTTAGGCATTTGTTTAATACTCTTCTTTTAATAAAATTATAGGGTTTCACGAGGTTAAAAGCGATCACTGTTTACTTTAAATCTCTGGAAGAGGAGGCAAACATTTCTCTAATTGAGTGCGTAACGGAACTAAATTAGAAACAACAACTGCCCAAACGACTTGCTGTTGAATATTATCATAACGGTGAATCAAAATATTGCGTAAACCGATAATTCCACGCCAATCAATATCGGAATGAGCAGAACGAAAATCAGAAGAAATGCGACCTGCCGCTTCTCCTAAAATCTCAATTTGCCGTTCAACTGCGCTTTGAATCAAAGCACTATTTAAATAATCCTCTAGGGAAAGATTACTTGTGAATTCCTGAATATTGGAAATCGCTTGTATCATATCCCAAATAGAACCCGCATCACGATTACTAGTCGGCATAAATTACTTGATAACTCTTTAAAATCTCATAACGCCGATAAGGATTTTTAAGACCTTGTTTATCCGTAATATCAACCTCTCTTTGAAATAAGGTTTTTAGTTGCTCTTTCATTGTTACCCAATCTAATAAACTCCAATTCGCCTCGGAACTAAAAGTTACCAAAACATCTATATCACTGTCATCCCGAAAATCAAACCGCAAAATTGAACCGAATAACGCGAACTCATTGATCTTCCAATTTTGACAAAAAGCTGATATCTTCTCAGGAGAAACTTGAAGCCTGTTTTGAATAACAAAATCTAACGAAATTTCCATTGGCAAACCTCTTTTTCAAGATTATTACTAACTGACTAAATTTTTGACTTAATTCAAGTAAAAGATGTCATGAATTGAATAGCGATCGCGTCCTTAAAATTACCAAATCGGCACTAAATCCAAAATAAAATTTGGTAAGATATTTTCCCCTGATAACGTCATTGGATTACTTAAAACTTCCACCACTTGACCCTGACGATAAATCTCAACCTGTCGATCTTGCCGATTAATTAACCAACCTAACTGAGTCCCATTTTCTAAATATTCCTGCATCTTTTCTTGTAAAACTTTTAAATCATCACTTTTAGACCGTAATTCAATCACAAAATCAGGACAAAGGGGCACAAAACCTTGTTGCTGTTTTAAGGTTAAACGATTCCATTTTTCTAAGGATATCCAAGCCGCATCAGGGGATTTATCGGAACCATTGGGTAACTTAAACCCCGTTGAAGAATCAAAAGCGATTCCTAGCTTATTGCTACGACTCCACGCTTGTAATTGATAGGCAATTTCTACATTTCGATTACCTGTTTCTCCACCAGTGGGGGACATAATCACTAAATCTCCTCGACAGTTCCTCTCAAAACGTAGGTCACGGTTATTTTGACACAGTTGATAAAACTGCTCATCCGATAAAGTTAAGGGATCAAGCTTAATTGTTAGAGGACTCATCTTGTTTAAGAGGGAATTATGGCTAACTCCCTCAAATTTTAGCTTATTGATCTGCGCCTTCAATGGGAGCAAAACCTTGACGCTGAATGTTTTCTGTTACATGACGTGGTTCTAGGAACTGTAATAAATAATCGGGGCCGCCTGCTTTGGAGCCTACGCCCGATAACTTAAAGCCGCCGAAAGGTTGACGAGAGACGATCGCGCCCGTAATGGTTCGATTGATATAGAGATTGCCTACTTCAAACTCTTTGGAAGCTCGATCAATATGCTCAGGAGTCCGAGAGAATAGACCGCCCGTTAAGGCATAATCCGTTCCATTGGCGATCGCTAAGGCTTCGTCAAAATTAGCAGCACGAATCACCGCAACTACAGGGCCAAAGATTTCCTCTTGGGCAATGATGGCATTAGGCGAAACATTTTTGAAAATCGTTGGGCTAACAAAGTAACCGTCTAAGTTCACCTCTCGCTCTAAGGCAACCTCGGCTTCTGACTTGCCTTTTTCGATATATTCCTTGATCCGTTTTTGGGAAGTCGCATCAATAACAGGGCCCACCTGAACACTCGGATCATCCGTTGGGCCAACATTAAGAGAGCGGGTCGCTTCCACAAACCGTTCTAGAAAAGCGTCATGGACAGGATCGAGGACGATCACACGGGAACAAGCCGAGCATTTTTGACCTGTATAGCCAAATGCCGAGAAGACCACCCCCGCAACGGCTTGATCCAAATCTGCACTCTCATCCACGATAACGGCATTTTTTCCGCCCATCTCTGCAATGACCCGCTTAAGGTGTTTTTGCCCAGGTTGCAAAATGGCCGCATCGGCATAAATCCGACAGCCCACCTCCCGCGATCCTGTAAAGGCAATGAGATGCACATCAGGATGGTTGACCATGTAGGCTCCCACGCTTGAACCTTTGCCTGGCACATATTGGAAAACGCCTTTGGGAATGCCTGCTTCTACTAAAATTTCCGCAATCTTGGCTGCAATAACCGTAGAAGTTTCGGCGGGTTTCAACAGTGTGCAATTTCCCGTTACCAACGCCGCGACCGTCATCCCCACCGCGATCGCGAAAGGAAAATTCCAAGGTGAAATAACGACAGCTAAACCACGAGGTTGATAAATATAACGATTGGTTTCCCCTGCAATGTCGTAGATATGCCCCTGATCCAACCGTTCCATTTCATCGGCATAATAACGGCAAAAATCAATGGCTTCGGACACTTCCGCGTCGGCTTGGGGAATAATCTTACCCACTTCTAAACAGATCCAAGCATTCAGTTCATGGCGACGAGTTTCCATAATTTCAGCCGCTTTTCGCAAAATACCTGCCCGTTGTCTGACAGGCGTTTTTTTCCAAGCAGGAAAAGCCATTTTAGCCGCTTCTAATGCCTGTTCTGCTTGATCAACTGAAATCAACCCAACTTTACCCACTAATTCACTGGGGCGCGAAGGATTGACCGAATCAATTAGAACTTCTGTATTAACGTATTCGCCATTAATTAAGGGCAAGTAGGTTTTGCCTAACGCATCTTTGACCTTTGCTAATCCCTGCATTGCCTTATCCCGTAAGGTTGCATTGGCATAGTCGGTGTCGGGGGCGTTGGGATAGCCTTTGGTCGGTAAACTGTCTTGACCGAGAACTTTCGGGGGAGAAATTAAATCGTCAATAGAAACCCCTTCTAAGTTTTTCCGTAGGAAGGAACTATTGGCCGTATTTTCTAATAAACGACGGATGAGGTAAGACATCCCTGGTAGCAGTTTCCCGTAAGGTGCATAGACCCGTACTCGATGACCCCGTTTCACCAAGGCTTTGGCTAATTGATCTCCCATGCCGTACAGCACTTGCATTTCAAAGCGGCGTTTGGGAATTTTTAAGGTTTCGGCGATCGCGCAGGCTAGGGCTTGGGAACGCACATTATGACTACCAATGGCCGCATAGAGATATTCATGATTTTCCAGCAATAAACGAGTCATCCGTTCATAGTTGGCATCAGTTGCAGATTTTTCTAGATAAACAGGAATTTTCCAGTGGTTTTGTTGGGCTTTAATAGTTTCTTGATCCCAATAGGCTCCTTTGACTAAACGCACTGTGACAGGATAGCCGCGATGTTTTGCCCAGTCAATTAGATTTTTCAGATCCTGCTCAGAATCCCGCAGATAGGCTTGCAAAGTAACCCCGATATCAGTCCGAGGACGAAATTCTTCTTCGACCAATAAATCCTTAAGAATATTGAGAATTAAATCTTTGTAAGCATACTGTTCCATGTCGAAGTGGACAGCAACCCCTAATTCTTTGGCTCGACGTAATAGGGTACGGATGCGATCACAGACTTTCCCCCGACTACCTTCAGGGTCAAAGGGATCAAACTGAGAATAAAACGCGGTTAACTTAACGGAAACTTGAACCTTGGGAATCGCTTCTCCATCGGCTTCATCAATTTGGGAAACCGTTGACCATCTAGCGGCTTCTTGGGACAATTGCTCCATTAATTCCAGATAACTATTCCAATATCCCTCTGCTTCCGTCTCTGTAATAACAGCTTCACCCAATAGGTCAATGGTAAAGCCCATTTTTTCCTTGCGTAACCGTTCGACCGCTTTAATGACCTGCGGAATGGTTTCCCCTGAAATATATTTAAACGCTAAGGTTTCGGTTGCTTTGCTAATGGTTGCGGCGGCCATTTGGGCGGGGGGAGAGGTCGGATCGGTAAAATTTAAGATCCCTTTAAGCGCGCTTGGCAGTTCAACGCTGGCATCTCCTAGATACTGTTGTAAATGGTGGGCAATTTCCGTATTACTCCGCAGCGATGGCAAACAGTCAATAAACCGAAACAACTGCATCCGTAACCCAGGGCTTCCCATTGCCCAATCCAGCAATTTATCATCCAATCTCACGGAATCACTGATTTTATCCCAAAGCGATCGCTTCTCACGGGTTTGGGCTAATAGCTCTCTGGCAATTTCTTGAGTTTTAGGTTCATAATTTTGTTGAGAATTGACTTGTGCAACCACTGTCTGTTCGCTCCGATTGATTCTTTACGCATAGATGCCCAAACATATTATTTTAGCGTAATAACTTGAAAAGCGGTCACAACAAGCGTTTTTGCAGTTTTATCATAATATTATGCGTTTATTAACAGGTCAATGTCTTAAACTCGGCCATATCTTGCGATCGCTGGACTTCCCGAACCTTGAGGATATCGTTGATTAAACAGCCAAGCCCACATCTGATCGCCCAAGGAAAAGTGCCACCATTCCCCTGGATGTCGTAAAAAGCCAGCACATTCCATTACATCCCGCAATAATTCTCGATTTTGATGACAATGACGGGATTGGGAATCCTGGCGATCACGATAAAAATCGGGCGCAGACCAATCGGCCAGATCATCAATTTCTCCGCCCATATTGACTGGATTTCCTTCGGAATCTAACAAGGTAATATCTAGAGCTGATCCCGTACTATGGGGAGGAGGAGTCGCCAAATCATAACTAGGAATTGCCCAAATTTTGTAAACTTGTTGCAATAAATCTTCCCGTTCTTTAGCAGATAAATTCTCAGCTTTTAAATCCTTCTGTTCGAGCAATCCCTGAAAGGTGTAATCCACCATAAATTGTTGAACCTGCACAGGACGGTAAGCATCAAAAATCAAAATTTTCCAACCTGAACAACGCTGTGCCAAATCTGCCTGAGCTTTTTCGAGAGCATCAAGAACACTTTGGCGTAAATAATAAGGCGACTTTCCCTGATAATCTGCTCCTAATTGTTGATAGGGCGGCGGCTCGGTTAAAACGACATTCGGCAACGCGATCGCTAATAATGGTTCACCACACTCTTCAATCGGAACTTGCTGATAGGGTTTCATGGATAGTGGACTATTCAAATAGTGAATACTAGAGAAGAAGCTTAAAGGGAAAATGATAAGATAAAAAACGGGATAAAAGATGATTTATCGTAAATTATGGTTAACTTAAGCAACACGGTTATTAAGCTCGGTGCATTCTTCGCCAGCACAGGCATAGGTTTTATTAGTCTATCCAGTGGCTTCTTGCCCAGTCAAATCGTCCTATCGGCTCAAGCTAATCCCGTTCAAGTGGCTCAAAATAACCCTACATTAGACAATACGAGTTGGCAACTCGTTTCCTTAGGTTCCACTAAACCCATAGGAGACAAACCCATTACCCTTTCCTTTACCAAAGATCGTCTCGCTGGTTCGGCAGGATGTAACCGTTATATGGGGGGATTCAAGGTCAAAGGAAATCAACTGGAAATTGGCTCTTCCCTTGCATCTACCATGATGGCGTGCAAAGAAGACTTAATGAAACAGGAAGCCACGTTTTTAAAAGCATTATCTTCTGCGAAATCGTACAAAATTAATGAGCAGGGTAACTTAGAAATTCAATATCGTGATGGTCGGAAAACTCAAGTTTTAGTATTTACCCCTGCCGCCATGAGCAATACCAACCGGCTGCAAAATACCACTTGGCAACTGGTGACAATGGGAAGAACCAAACCCGTAACCCTTAAACCCATTACGCTGATGTTTGAAAAGGATCGGATTGGAGGATCGGCAGGTTGCAATCGCTTTTTTGGAAATTACAGCTTACAGGGGAATCAACTTCAAGTTAAATCTCCTTTAGGAACAACCCGTATGGCCTGCCCTGGGGAAACGATGAAGTACGAAAGTGAATTCTTAAGAGCCTTAGCTGCGGCTAATCGTTATGAAATTACGGCTAAAGGGGAACTCAAAATTCAATATAAAGACGGTCAAAAAACTCAAGTCTTAACCTTTGAACAAGCTTCAACGAATCAGACAAAAGGTACTGAAAAAATTATCTATGTTAATAGTAAAACGGTTCCTTGTACTGGTGTCATGCGGATGGACTGCTTACAGGTCAAAGAATCAGAGGCTGGCGAATGGCGGTTATTTTATGGAGCGATTGAAGGATTTAAGTTTGAACCTGGCAATCAATACAAACTCAAAATTCGTGAAGAACGGATTACTAATCCCCCCGCCGATAGCAGCGATCGCAAATGGATTTTAGTAGAAATTCTCCAACAAACCCCCAGCCGAAACTAATAACAGCAAGCTTTTCACTATTTATTCTATATTCATCCTTTAGCATTAATAATTAAGGCCTGGCTGCTTAATAAGCTCTGTTGGCTTCATCTTAATTTGAACTGCTCCAGGAACAATAGATCAACATTAGTCTGCAAAAAAAAGACAAATATCAATCTTGATTAAAAAGAAATAATCAATAGCTTGTTCTTATTTTGATGCAAGCAAAATCGTCTGTGGTTAACTCAGCGAATCAACCTCATCGAATCTCTTATAAAGATAATAAATTTTTTAAGACGAAACTTAAGAGATCACAAAGAGTTTATATTGTCTTTAATTTTTCTTTAATTTCTATATTATTAAAACTCAATATTAATCTACCCAAATCTTTGATTTAATCTCTATACTTTTTCAAAAATTTCTGCTTTAATTAGGGTATAGAAATGATACTTATATGTTATAGTATCAATCTGTTTACAATTCCTAGCCTTTGCTATGAAGCTTTACTGCTAAGGGATTTGACACTACGAATCTCAAACGAGTTCATCTCTTATCTAGGCCAATTCCCTGAATTAGGATAGCCAAAATGTTGACTTTATTGTTAACCCCGCTTACTGTTGAATCCCCCCTAAATTATTCGGCTCCCGTTGCTGCGGTTAAAGAACCAGAAGCAGCAAATTATAGCGAACCGAGTGATGATGGTATTTACTTAAGTAAATCAGGTAAAGTCATAGTTGGGAAAAAATCTCCCTACGAACTTTGGGGGCTATCTATTTCTGAAGCTAATGGGGAAATAACCTTTCAAATCAAGTCTAATTTACCCTTAAAAGGACTACCGGAGCCGAGAGCCAAAGTGGGGAATATTGGTTATGGTGATCTCCTGCTGTATTATCGCAACACAGTAGCAGGAATACGACTAACGGGTAAGAATAAAGGAATTTATTATAATGTTAAAACTGTCAATAATGCGAAGTTGCATTTTGGGAATAAAACGCCTCAAGAATATATCCGACGTTTAAAGCAAGCTAAAGCCTATAACCCTAATATGCAGTTTCCGCCAGAATGGGTAACTCATATTAAATCAGGCTCCTTATTTAGCAAAAATATTAAAGTTACTGAAGTAAAAAAAGATGGCTATTATCTAATCACTGTAACGACTCAGCGAAAACTATTGCCTGAAGGCAGCTTTATCACCTACTTACCAACAGAATGTATTAACGACTATGTAGCAGGTGTTTATCCCTTAACAGGGGATACTGATGAGCTGATAGAAGAAGGGACTCCGCCTCCAGCAGAAAAGACTAACGCATTGATGGATTCTTCCCCTATAAATCCCACAGAATTTAGCATGTCAAATTTGGTCGATCCCGTTCAAGTTGCTTTGGTTGATCCGTTAACATTAGCCCCGGTTGTTTCTTCACTTGCGCCATCGATATCGCCATTGATACCCTTAGCGGTAGGAACAGGTGTTGTCAGTACCGTAACTAGTTTTCTCGGTGGAGATACATCTAACGACATTATCGATACTAGTCAATCTACATTAACGGATCCAGGAATAGAAAACACCGACTCAACCCTAATATCTCCAACATCTTCCCCAACAACGCCTCCAACAACCCTTCCCACCACACCTCCAACAA
>CAYZWO010000064.1:0-22533 GCA_964482215.1 uncultured bacterium | reverse complement strand
AATCTTAGTAAAGCTGACCTTAGAGGAACTGACTTTTTAATAGCTAACCTCAGTGAAGCCGATCTTAGTGGGGCTGATCTTAGTGAAGCCGATCTTAGTGGGGCTGACCTTAGTAGAGCTAATCTTAGTAAAGCGACTCTTTATAAAGCTAAACTTTTTCAAGCTAACCTTAGTGGGGCTAATCTTAGTGGAGCGAACCTTAGTATAGCTGACCTTTTTTTGGCAGACCTTAATGGAGCTAATCTTGGGAAAGCTAATCTTGATACAGCGAGTCTTAGGGAAGCAAACCTTAATGGAGCTGATCTTAGAGGAGCTTATCTTAATAGATGCAGTGTATTAGGCTCTGATTTTTTTCACGCTACTATCACTGGTGCTTGTATCCAATCCTGGCATATTGACTCTACAACCAACTTTGAAAATGTGATCTGTGATTACATCTATTACAAATATGATGGGAAATATTTAGATCGTCGTCCTCATGACGAGAATAAAATCTTTAACCCTGGTGACTTTCAACGTTTAATTGAAACCGCACGAGAAACTGTTGATCTGATTTTTAGTGATGGCATTGACTGGAAAGCCTTTCTCGAATCCTTTCATGGCTTACAAATTGAATCAGAAAACGGCGAATTAGCGATCGCGGGTATCCTGAAAAAACGAGATGGAACGTTTGTTATTCAAATTGATGCACCACAAAGCATAGACAAAGCAGCTCTAGAAAACCATTTTTACGAGATTTATGAACAACGACTCGCCTTAATCGAAAAAACTTATCAAACTCAATTAGTCAGTAAAGATCAGGAAATTACAAAAAGAGATCAAGAACTTCTCCAGCTTTATCGAGAAAATCGAAAAAATAACGCCGATATGGCAGAGATTGCTAAACTATTAGCAGCAAATCAGAAACCTATAATTATTGAGGCAAAAGCAATGTCTTACGGCAATATTAACCAAGAAGGCAATTTTGGAGTCGGCGTTAATTTAGGAAAAATTGAAGGCAATGCAAAAGTTGCAGGAATCCTCAACGAAGCCCAACAACAAAACCTAACCGAAGCCATTACCGAAGTTCAAAGCATTTTAGCTCAACTTTCCCAAACTTATCCTAATAATCCGATTACCCAAGGAATCAAAACCATTGAAGCAATTGAACAACGTTTACCCCTCAAACAAAAATTGCTCAAAGCTGCCGAACAAGGTGGATTAGCCGCATTAGAAAAAGCTCTTGATAATCCCGCAGGCGCATTTGTTGTTACAGCCATCAAAACTTGGCGCGAAAATTAATTTCCAACTCCAAGTCAACTAGAAGTCAAGCCCTCTCGATCACTAACGATTGATGAAGAATTAGCTAAATTGAAAAATGAGATAGATTACGAAAATAAAGATAAACTCTAACTATAATAACTGGGGCTTAGATCACATTAATTTAGTAGAGTTATGCTTAGAATGGAATTTTCAAACCATTTTAATGAATAGCTGATAATAAAAAACAATGTTTCAACAACTGATTCAGGAACAGCGATCGCATTTCGCAACGGGGAAAACGAAGGCGTTAGATTATCGTCTTGATCAATTAAAGAGATTAAGACAAGCCATTCTCAGTAAAGAAACCGAAATTATCGCTGCACTTAAACAGGATTTAAGAAAACCTGAATTGGAAAGTTATCTTGCGGAATTGCGGGCAACGATTCAGGAAATTGATTATGCTCTTAAGCATTTAAAGAAATGGGCTAAACCACAACGCATCAAAACTAATCTAGAAACTTGGCCTTCGTCGGCAATAATTTATCCTGAACCATTAGGGGTTGTGTTAGTGATTAGCCCTTGGAATTATCCGTTTGCTTTGGCGATTAGTCCCTTGGTTGGTGCGATCGCGGCGGGAAATTGTGCTGTTCTTAAGCCCTCGGAACATACCCCTGCAACGTCTAAGCTTTTGGCCGAGTTGATTCAACAGACTTTTGCTGTAACAGAAATTGCAGTCGTTGAAGGAGATGCAACCGTTAGCCAACAGTTATTAGCAGAGAAGTTTGACCATATCTTTTTCACAGGCGGAACTAAGATTGGTCAATTGGTGATGGAAGCGGCGGCTAAACAATTAACGCCTGTCACTTTGGAACTGGGGGGGAAAAGTCCCTGTATTGTTGAACCTGATATTGATTTAGAGGAAACCGCTAAACGAATTGCCTGGGGTAAGTTTTTGAATGCAGGGCAAACTTGCATCGCGCCTGATTATCTTTTGGTTCATCAATCCATTAAAACTTCGTTAATTGAGAAAATTCAGGATTCTATTGGTCTGTTTTATGGTGATAACCCTGCGGAAAGTCCTGATTATTGTCGTATTGTTAATGAGCGTCAATTTCAACGATTAGAAAATCTATTGAATGATGGCAAAGTTCAGTTTGGTGGTCAAACCAAGGCAGAGGAAAAATATATTGCCCCGACTTTAATGGTTGATGTGTCGTTAGATTCGGAATTAATGCAAGAGGAAATTTTTGGGCCGATTCTGCCCATTGTGGAATATCAAACCCTAGAAGAAGCGATCGCGTTTATTAACCAACGACCTAAACCCCTAGCACTGTATCTATTTTCCAATAGCTCAACAAAACAGGAACAGGTTTTGGCTAATACTTCATCGGGGGGCGTTTGCCTAAATGATACGATTTTTCAGGTTGGGGTGATTGATTTACCCTTTGGTGGTGTTGGGCCGAGTGGTATTGGTGCCTATCACGGTAAAGCGAGTTTTGATACTTTTTCGCATTATAAGAGTGTGCTGAAAAAGTCATTTCGGTTTGAATCGAATCTGCGCTATCCCCCCTACGGCAATAAGATCAATTTAGTCAAACGTTTATTTGGCTAATGATGAGATTATTGATGGATAAATGAACCAGGGTTGGACATATCGAGAAACGGTCAATCATCAAGGCGCAGGTCAAACGCTTCTCGATTATTATTGCCAAAGTTATCCCCACTCTAGCCGTGCAGAATGGCAAAGTCGCATTGCTAATCAACAAATTTTAGTGAATGGACAAAAAGCTGGCCCTGAAACTTTATTAAAAAAGGGGCAAACGTTAACCTATGCGCGATCGCCGTGGCAAGAACCCGATGTTCCTTTAGATTTTGAAATACTGTACGAGGATGCGGATTTATTCATAGTTGTCAAGCCTTCAGGGTTGCCTGTGTTACCTGGGGGCGGATTTTTAGAACATACGCTTCTGTTGCAACTGCAAAAACGCTACCCTGACGAACAACCTGTTCCCATTCATCGGCTAGGACGGGGAACCTCTGGATTAATGTTGATTGCCCGTTCTCCTTTAGCGAGAGCAAACCTGAGTCAACAAATGCGCGATCGCCAAATTAAAAAAGTTTATCGAGCATTGATAGGAAAAAGTAATTTACCTGACGAGTTTATGGTTGATCAGCCCATTGGAAAAGTTGCTCATCCAACCTTGGGTTATATCTACGCGGCAACTCCAGCAGGAAAATTTGCCCAAAGTGAGGGCCGAGTATTGCAGAGAACCTCAAGCACGACGCTATTGGAAGTTGATATTTTAACGGGACGGCCCCACCAAATTCGTATTCATTTAGCGGCGATGGGTTATCCGTTGTTAGGTGATCCCCTTTATGATGTTGGGGGAATGGCTAAAACAGTTTATCTCAATGGACAATTGCCCGTGCCTGGAGATTGTGGCTATTGGCTCCATGCCTACCAATTGCAATTCTGTCATCCTGTTACCAACCAAGTTTTAACCTTTGTCTGTCCTCCACCTGAAGCCCTGGTGATTGATCCCAAGCAAGAGATCGGGATTACCCATAACATAGTTAATGAATAACAAACTGATCAATTTAGCAACCTAGCGATTTCACTATGGAATGGCAAGAAATTTCTGGAAGTTGGGTTTTAATTCCCCGACACCCCATTGCGATCGTGCATTTTTTAGGAGGGGCGTTTGTGGGAACGGCTCCGAGTGTTACCTATCGTTGGCTATTGGCTGAACTGGGGAAACAGGGTTACGCTATTATTGCCACACCGTTTGTTAATACCCTCGACCATACGGCGATCGCGCGGAGTGTATTAAATCGGTTTGAAAATATTGTGGAACGCTTACAACTTAGAAACCTTTTACCAACGGGATATCTACCCATTTATGGGATTGGTCATAGCATGGGTTGTAAGCTGCATTTGCTCATCGGCAGTTTATACGGAGTTGAAAGAGCAGGCAATATTTTAATTTCTTTCAATAATTATCCTGTTCGTCGCGCCATTCCCCTAGCCGAACAATTAGCCCAATTAGAATTAGATAAATGGTTGGGTTCCTTGAAGCAACAATTTGATATTAATACTGATTTTAATCTGGAATTTACGCCATCCCCTGAAGAAACGACCGATCTGATTAGCCAACGTTACCAAATTCGCCGTAATTTATTAATTAAATTTACCAACGACGATATCGATCAGACCTTGACGCTGAATCCTATTTTGCAGAAACGATTTAACAATATGGTGGCGTTTTGTACCTTACCTGGTAATCACTTAACGCCCTTGGGACAGGAAATTAAATGGCAAGCAGGAGAGGTTTTTACGCCCTTTGATGCGGTGGGACAATGGATGAAAGAGTCTTTTTCTAAGGATTTACAAAAACTAAAATCAGAAATTTTACGTTGGCTCAATCCTAGCCTGTTATCAATATGAGTTTGAATTCTGTGACTTGAATCATAACTTTGCCACTTGTGGAGGCATAATTTTGCCATTATCAACATTATAAACCCCATTCTTTCGTCGACTAGTTTTGAATTCAACTAGCCGACTGGAAACATAATTTTGCCTTACTGCACGGATGATTGGAAGCCTTATCGAGAATTACTAGACGGTCATCCCGATGCTTTTCATGTAATTACCAAAAGAGAAACAGTGAGGATAGAAAGAAATAATTCAGACAATCACCATTGGTTTGCCCGTTTTCATCGAAAAACAAAAGTAGCTTCTAATTGTTGACCTTAATATGGCTTTATTCGCCAAGTTCAGAGCCAATGGTAGCATCAACTTATTATGCAGTTGGAAATTAGCATTACTTAGTTGAAACTCTCAAATTGAAAATATTTGAGGATTTAAAAGCTATTTTTGTTTATTCTTTCAGGAATGTCTCAAATGTTAAACAAGATGCTGTGTTGAAATATTTAACAGAGAGCGATCGCCGTTTAGGTTAAAAATAAGTTCTCACCGAATTCAGATTTTTTGCACTTGTAATTTATTTTGGCTAATTTCAAGAAATTTTAGCTAATTTGTAAATTATAGTTTGCATAAAAATTTCGATATAAATGACATTTTACACTTACTTGATTACCTTGCTTTTTGATTAGACCTAGACCATTAAGTTGATTGACAAATTTATAATGAATAAATATAGATTCTTCAGAAGCAAGAATACTTTTAAAAACCTGAATGAGTTCAGGAAATTGTTGTAATGATAAAGCTTGTTGATAGAGAAAATAAATATAGTCTCCAGTATAAGTTGATGAATTTTCTAAAAAACTTTCTAAACTGATTGGAGTTGTTTTGAGTTTATATAAAGCTATTCTTATCAAATAAGGATGCCCTCCAAAAGTTTCAATTAAAATTTTAATTTGCTCATCTGAGAGTTGCAATTGATGATTAAGCATTAAATTTTGAATTTGTGGTTTTTGAAAATCTTCTAATTCAACTAATACTCCTAAATTAAAAAAACTAGACTCAATAGAAAAAAAATTAGAATTGGAGGTAGAATAAGCAATGATAAAACGCAACTTTTGCCAAGAGATCTGAGATTTAGCTTTTTCATGCCAACTACGGAGCAGTCTTAGAAAATTTTGCGTTATTTCTATATCTACAAAAAGACGGTCTAAATCGTCTATTGCTAAAACAAGTGGCTGACTTAAACTTGGTAAAATATAATCTTCTAAGTATTGAGTGCAGTTATCGTTGCTACCTAAAATGTTTGAATTCCAGTAACGATTTAAAACTTCTCCTAAATTTAATTTTCTTCCAATAATTAAACATAGCCATTGTAAAAATTGATCTCCATTATTCAAAATATTAGACTCTAAACTTAATAAGTCTAGATAAAGAGTTTGACACGATTGAATTTTAGCTTGATATAAAATTTTCTTAAGTAAAGATGTTTTACCCATTAGTGGCGGCGATCGCAGTTGTAGCAATGCCCCGGGTTGATTAATAACCTGATGACAAAAAGGTTCGTAATAACGTTCTTGGTATAAAGGAGAATTTGGTGGAACAGAACCTTCAGGAAAAGGTAGATTGATTAAATCAATGCTGATAGGAGCAGTTCTTTGAGGAAGTACCTTAAAGTCTTCTTGATTTTGACTAAACTGTTCTACAATAATTTTGAAATTGCTTTTAGTGACTGCTGTTCCAAAGGCTATTGAAAGTTTTTGCCATAATTTTGGCCCAATGTCACCTCGTAAATAATTAACTGATAAATAACGTTTTTGGGCGATTTGGTTATAGGTTAAGCCTTCCCATACATCTTGCAATAAATTTAAATGTATATCTTTTAACGGTTCGCCAAAATGGGCGAGAGTAACAGTTTCAATAATTTGTTTTGCCTGTTCCCAGGTAAGGATCAATTTAGCACTCACAAAAAATTAGGATTCAGCAGTACTAGCGAGTAGGGATCAAGAAAAAACAGAGATGTCTCTAACAAGTAGCTGCATGAGGATTATTATTGACTATCTCTGACTTAAGAACAATCTTTTGAGTTTCCTTATTTCCTGACTTTCGCGATCGCTCCTGATTTTTAACCAGACTTCAGCTTTATTTCACTAAATTGTTATTATCCATAGAACACAGATGTTACTGTAGTTTATGGAATTAGGTATGGAAATATTCAATAAATTATTGGTGTTTTTAATAAAATTTCAGAACTATCGCCCTGTATTTTGTCTTTAAAATTTACATTTTTGTCTCTTTTGAGATTTAAAATATGTAGCGAAAATCTTAATTTACAAATTAGATAGCATTTAATTTTATTTCTATGAAATTTGACAAGGTTTTATTTAATTTTCTATTCAACCGACAAAGAAAAACATACTTAAAGGTAAAAATGATAAAAAATAAGCTGATTTTTCAGTTTAAAAAAATAGGATTATTAAAACTCAACCTTGCAAATATTTTCCCTAAGTATTAAGGATTGAAATATCCAGTTTTTAATCGCAAAATAATAAAAAACAATTAATTTATCCCATCAATCTTTTGTCTGTTGATTAATTACAACAACTGAATTATTTATTTGACAAAATTTGCTGGTGATTATCTGAAAACTTATTGTTGCTTAGTATAGAATTTTTGAAAAATCTGGTACTAAGAATTTGCAGTGTAGAAACGCTTCAACTTTATTATTAAAAATAAGGTTTGTTTATCCTGACTTGTCAATGTTTTGATTTATTCTGCTCTGCCACTAATAGATTACTTAAATTTATATCTCAGATTAAGGAGATAGGTAATGCTTTTAAGCAAATGCGAAAATCTTCATGAAACTTCAGTCTTATCAACTAATAGTTATCATCATAAAACTAAATGGTTAGAAAAAAGCACTCATTCAAATAAATCTCCAATCTTCTCAGAAAATTTTACTCTCAACATTTCAAAAATCAAGGTTAATAGCGTATCCCAAAAAAATCATGTTCTAGTTAAAAAAAATGCAATTTCGCAAAAAAAAGAGTCGAAAATTAAAGATTTATTTTGGAAATCTTGGCTAGAATACGAATCCTATCTATATTGTTGTTGCTTGAATTGGCTTAATCATCATCAAACCAATAGTGAAGAGCTTTTACATAATGGAATGCTAAAAGCTTATCAGAAATTTCTTCAATACTACTCCCAAATTCGTAATATAAAAGCTTGGTTAAGGCAGGTTCTTTATAACCTTTATATAGACCAATATTGTAAAGGTTTTTATAATTTTTTTTCTATAGAAGCTTTAAGTGATGTATTAGTGTCTTCTGATTGTTATTCTCCTAATTCCATTGTTCTTTTTCAAGAAATACAAGAAGTATTTGAACAAAATCTTAATCAATTACCTCCCAAATTATATCAATCTTTTTGTTTACGTTTTTATGAGGAAAAATCCTATGAGGATATTGCGCGATCGCTGTCGATCTCGATCTGTAACGCGAGGAAGCGAGTACAACTAGCCAGAGAAAAATTAAAACAACATTTAGCTTCTTACTTAACGCACTAACACGATCTAAACTCATTTAAGTTAACAAAAGGTATTTTTATGGCTTCCCTCAAAGGCATTTGTTATCAACCATTTCCACCAGGTTATGACCCTTCTACTGCTAATACAACTTGTATTTTTTTTGGAAGTGATATTGCATACGATCCAATGGAACCAATTTGGGGTAGTCAATATACATCTTCTCAAGGTTCATCTTGTGGCTTTCAATCCTCTTGTCGTAACGATTTGCAAGTGCTCAAAAATATGGGTGTTTCATTAATTCGTTTATATGATTGGGAACCCCGCAACAATCACCAAAAATTTTTAGATTATTGTCTACAACTTGGTATTCAGGTTTTAGTCCCCGTATCTAATTACTTTTTACTTGGTGGTTACAGTAACCGTCAAACGCTGATTCCTGAATTAATTACTTCTTTTTCCAATACAGATAAAACTGATTATCATCCTGCAATTTACGGCATTATTATTGGTAATGAACCAGAAGTTAGTGGCTTTTCTGCTCAAACTTGCGCTCAATTTACAACAGATTGGATTAATATCGAGCAAAATCAGTTTAGTCATTATCGTCAACCTAAAATTGGCCATCCAGTAGACTTTGGAAAATATGGTGGAAACTATCCTTGCTGGGGATTTTGGGATCCTTTGTTTCAAGAATTAGCTAATGTAAACATAAGGAATCTTCAGGGACGCTTAATCCTCACACCTCAAACTTATAATGATGCTAATTATTTGTTTCAAAATGCAGAGGGGTCGGGACAGGGTTATGTTGATTTGACTTGGACGCGTTACCAAAAACCAATTTTATTTACAGAGATTGGAATGGATAGAACGAAACCGAATTACCAACAAGTTGTCCAACAGCAACTTCAGGGTTGTTTCACCTATAACCAAAGTCATCCAGAGAGATTAATTGGCCCATGTTTTTTTCAATTTGCCGATAAAGTTTGGTTACCTCAAGGATCTTCAGAAGCATCCTTTGGAGCGTATAGTCATAGCGGCCAAAATTTATGCACAATTAATTATGGGCCTCCAGATTTTACCCATTGGGACGCGAACTGTAACAATAATCAAATGGTAGTTGATGTGCTTACTCCTAGTCCGCTTCATGATGTTGTTGTGGGAGTGTATAAGCAAAATTAAGTTATTTCCCTAAAGAAGAATAATCCATTCTGTAAATTTATCAGGATTCTTTAATGTGCAAGATTATTGAGGCATTTTCGCTTGCCTCTTTTTTAAGGGCAATTATGACTGGCTAATTGTTAATTAAAGAAGCGATCGCGATTTTTGTATCAAATCATTAAGTGTATTCAAGTAAAAATTCACAGATTACTTGCTCAATCGTCTTGATTATTAGTGAATCGCATAGAGGCATTTAGCCTTTTATCACTTCAAATTGAAATTAGGAGAACTCCAGAATGAATAACGGACTCACGCCCAATCTAGCCGTTACAAACCAAACAGATAGCCCTATCCTATTCGTAAGTGTTAAAAACGATCCCAGTTCAGCGTTAGATGCCTACGCCCAAACCCTTACCCCTGTATCGTCCGTTATTGCCGCTAAATCTGCTCAAGCGGATGGACAAGGTGAGATCAATCTAGATATTGCGAATAATCAAAACTATAATCTCATTGGTTTACGCCCCAGTGATTTATTCCCGATTACGAATCAGATTGCCGTTGTCCCAATCAATTGCAGTTATAAGTCTTCTTCTAAATGCACTGAAGGAATTACTCAGTACTACCAAGACCTGACGATTGTTCCGAATGATATTGAAGCGATGAAACAATCTCTTCTGTTTTATCAAAGTAATCTAGCGTATCCAGGAACAGAGATGGCGATCGCGTTTATCAAGATATTGGAAAGCTATAAAACAGACCCATTAAATGTACAAAGCTCAATCAATAACTTCTTCAAACAAACGAAGGGATTTGAGCAATGTACCCTAGAAAGCTATGTAGCAGTGAGTACTTATTGCCAAAACTATGCCTATGCCTGGGCAAATTGGCAAAGCAACTTTAGCTATGAAATCTTTGAACCAGCAACTGATCCGAATGCAACAAAAGGCTTAGTGAGTGTGGGCAAAGTTATCTTTACAAAGAAAGTTGATGCGCCTAATCCTGCGGATATCAATGATTACAATGGCGGCTATGAAATTAGCTACCAAAGCAATAATGGTAAACGTTATGCTCTACAGCTAGTCAATGGTAATTTGGTCAGTCAAGATAGTGATGCAACACCGACAGTTTCTTTATTTTTCTCTTATGGGCTAAAAAGTGATTTTACAAATGTCGAAACGGATAAAGTCGCTTGGCCACTTTTAGCTGGGAAAGTAGAAGGAGTAAAAGTCATCGGTGTTGGGATACCTGAAACATCTTCTTTAAATAAAGAGCAAAAATCGGATAATTATCAGACTTCTTCTCAAAATTTGAAAAATTTTGCTGATTATTTTAGTCCTAAAACGGCAGCAGAATGGATTAATTTAATTTGTCGTATGATGATTTTTGTTTATCCTTTAGGATTATTGATTTTTGGCGCATATAAAATTATACGAGAAAGTCAACAATCCAAAACGGCGACAGGCGAGGATCTTGATAATTTAACAACCAAAGAACTTGATGCTAAGTATCAAAAGGCAAAAAACGAGTTGGCGGAAGTGTTTAAAAAACGTCTAGAAATTGCAGGGCTTGATACAACTAACCAACAAGGCAATGATATCTTTGAAGATATTGATTTGGAACAAGAGGCTGAAGATCAATTTTTAGATCAGACAAAATTAGCAATCAACAAGCAAAAAGAATTGTTTCAATCAACTGCAAAAGAAAGCTACAAAGCTTTGCAAATGCTAGAAGAGTATGGGATAACTGACGCTATCAAAAAAGGTATGATTCGAGTGGAAAGAATCCTTGATCTAAATTCAAAAATTGAAAATATTGAAACATTTAATCAATATTCTCAGGAGATTAAAACTTTAATAGACGCTCTCGATATCAATATAAAAAATACTTTTGATATAGCTAAATTCAAGATAAATTCCAGCTCTAAAGAGGTTAAACAAGAGTTGTATGATCAATTAGACAAAGTTCAAGATGTGATGAAAGCATCTCAAAATCAACAAGAAGAGACAGAAAGAACATCAGAGGGAGAGGCTTCATTCCTTGAAGAAGTTGTGATTGATTAAAATTATGATTACACCCAATCGTTACTATACAGTTTGTAAATTCGGTATAGGATAAACTGAGTTCTTTTTTCTGCCGTACCGAATTTTTAGAAGGCTCTTCAAAGACTTATTAATTTAGTTAAAAATGTTAAAGATTATTTGACTTAAACTCAGACTAATTAAGAATTAATTAAATCGATTTTACAATTCTCTTTCTTAATGGTCTTAATTAATAAGAGCAGAGTCTTCTGACAAAATTTTTCTAACAATTTAAGTAAATTTAATCAGGCTAATTAACCAATGACTACTAACAATGATTCTCCAAACTTAACCCTCTCGATTACCAATCAAACTGATAGCCCCGTCATATTCGTGAGAGTAAAAGATGATTCTCCATCAGCATTAAAAAAAGATGATCCCAACTTAGCCTTAGATGCTTATGCTCAAAGCCTCAGTCTTGTTTCTGAGGTAATCCCCGCTAATGGAAAAGGTCAAGTTGCTTTAGACATCGCTAATACTGGAAATTACAACCTTATTGGTATGTCTCCTCATAATTTATTCCCAATCATTAATCAGGTTGCAGCTATTCCTATAACTGGAGATCAACAATCTTCATCTCCATCTATTGAAGATTTAACAGTGAGTCAGCATGAAGTTGAAGCCATGAAGCAAGCTCTCTTGTTTCATCAAAGTATTCTTGCTTATCCAGCAACAGAAATGGCGATCGCCTTCATTAAGATTCTCGGTAACTACAAAACAGAGCCATTAAATGTAGAAACAAGCATTAATCAGTTTTTCCAACAAACAGAAAACTACCAGAAATGTACACTCAATAGCTATGTAGCAGTGAGTACTTATTGTCGCTACTATGCTTATGCTTGGGCAAACTGGCAAACTAACTTTACCTATGAAGTTTTTCAGCCTAATCCTGACTCAAACGGCTCTGAAGGATTAATTAGCGTGGGTAAAGTTATTTTTACTAAAAAAGAAAACGCACCGAATCCTGCTGATATCAGTGATCATAATGGTGGCTACGATATTATTTATCAATCCAATCAGGGCAAAATTCACCCATTAAGTCTCATCAATGGTCATTTATGTAGTACAGAAAATAACGAAACACCATTAGTATCTTTATTTTTCTCTTATGGTATAAAAAGTGAATTTACGAATGTTGAAACGGAGAATTTTGCTTGGCCTATCTTAGTAGGTGCGGCAGACGGATTAAGTGTGATTGCTGTTGGAGTACCAGAGGCTTCAACTCCGAAGACTATTCAGACTCAAACGCTTCTTCAAGACTCCGCGAATACGCTACAAGCTTGGGCCAAATATTTTAATCCTAAAACAGCCGAGGAATGGACGTTGCTAATTGGTAAAATGGTGGGTTTTGCCATCTATATTGGCTTACTCATCTTTGCTATCAGTAAATCAATTAAATACGAGCAATTTGAACAAAATTATAAAAAAGCATTTGACGAACTTTGTATACGTGAGCAGAAGTTTTTGAATGAGGCAAAAATTATTGATCAACTACCTAAAACTATAGATGAAGATTTGGATCTTTTTATTCGAGATAAAGTGGATAAAATTGGGATTCAACAAGGTGAAACTTGGGCATTATTAGCTAAAAAAGATTTTCTTAAGATTTATCAAGATCAGTTTAGCAATATTAAGGCAATTAAAGAATATAGTAATTCGGTTTTGATTAAAGAAACTATCATCAAATTAAACAAAATTCAAACGGAGTTTATACTAAAAATCAATAATTATAAGACTTATCAAGAATTTTATAAAACAATTATGGAGGAAATAACAGAAGTCAATACAAATATTAAGACTTTGTATGAATCTCTTAAAACATCAGGAGATATCAATTTTGATCTTGATGATAGTATTTTGGCCAAAATGGTTAAGTCTGAAAGTAACATAAAAGCGATTGATAGACAATCTAAGAAAATAGATGATTACCTAGAAAAAGGTGAAGAGCCAATCATTGAAGAGTCTTATACAGAGATAATTATCGACTAATCTGAAAAATTTTAAATTTCCTATTCGCCATAATGAATAAGTTCTATGTTTGTTAGCCATAAAAATTACGATGATTCCAGTTAAAGAATTCAAGATTTTACCCCCTCAAAAAAAACGAAATTCACAAATGGAAAAAGATCTATGACAACCCAACTCAAAACGACTAACATCCCAAGCTGCAAAATCACCAATAACTCCGGGCAAAGTATTGTAATTCTCAATGCTGAAAATCATAAAGATGCTAAAAAATTTGAAGTATTGTATGAGCAGCAATTAACTTTCATGACCTTAGGTAGTGGAGGACATATTCTAGAAAATGGCAAGACGGATACACTCTCTTTTACAGATACTGTAGAGATTGATGGGACTGCTTATCCTTCAGAAAACTATAATCTTATTATTGCTAATGCGAGTAATTTTGCTCCTATTAAAGTCGTTTCAGAAGATAGTCAGTCTGATGACTTAGATAATCCTACCTTTACAGATATTACAGTGACATCGGATGATGCGAAGCAGATGAGTAGCGCCTTATTTTTTACTCAGATGATTAGTGCTTATCCCTCCTCTAATTTAGCAAAAACCTTTACCGATGCGCTTAAGGCTACTGATGGTTTACCGCTTGATAAGACGGAAGATTCTATGAATAAATTCTTTCAAGGAGCAGTAGGCTTTACGAATGTAGATTGGCTTTCCTATTTGGCGGCGAGTACCTATACTTCTAACTTTGCCGCTAGTTGGGTTCCTCCTCTTACGAACGTTCCTTATAATACAGATAAATTAATTCCTCCCCACTCTACCTATTGCTATTGGCTATACTCGCAAGACAATATGGGCGGTGGTACCGTCACCGATACAGGCCGACCTCCTGCGAAAACCGCCTCTTGCTTTGGTGCTGTTATTTTTAAAGATTTCAAGGGAAGTCAAAATCTTGATCCCTCTGATCCAAACAGTGGTTGGACAGTTGTTTTTTCTACGGATGGGTATGCAATTGATGGTGGAAATAGTACTACGCCTTTATCTTTTAACCAAGGACAATTTTTTAATAGCAGTAGTGTTCTAGGTATTTACTTACAAGGGGTTTGGGGGTTACAAAGTACTTTCACAGGAAATAAGGATGATAACAATCTCGTCCCCTTTTTAGTGGGAACTGTTGACGGAAAAAAAGTTATTGGGATTCCCCTACATCCTCAAGACGGTTGGGATAAATTTGCAAGTTTTTGGCAAAATTTAACTTTTATGTCGGTTATCAACTATTTTCTGATGATTGTCGGAATATGGATGGCGATCGATTTTCTGAAGTCTAAAGTTGGCGCGAAAACTGAAGGTACTAAAGAAGCCGAAGCTGAAAATAAAGGAAAAGAGCTTACTCCTGAACAGGAACAACAAATTAATAATCAAGCGGACACGGCTGAGGCTGCGACAAAAGCTAATAACCAACAATTAGCTGACAATCTTGGCAAAGATCCTACTACAGGAGACCCCAATGTAACTGTTCCTGATGAAACGACTCTGGCTCAAGCTCAACAAGCGGCCCAAGATGCTCAAGTGAAAGCAGCCAATGAGCGTGTTGCAGATGGCTACACGCAATCTGTCAATGAAACTAAAAGCCAAATTAAGACATTGGAAGAGTATGGCAATACGCCAGAGTTGCAAGAAGCTCGCCTCAAAACCGAAATTGCAGAGAAAGATTTCCGGTCAGGCGATATAGAAGCGGGTAAAGCTAAACTTGGTGAAGCTACTGATACCATTAATGCCGAAACTCAACGGATTGGGGACGGGCTTTCAAACGATGCTCAACAAGCCTTAAATGAGGAGATACAAGCATCTCAGGAAATAGCTCAAGATACTGAAGAATCTAGCGAAAAGGCAGAAGAAGAAGCGAACGATGCCAAAAGTGGAGATACGCCAGAAGGGGCAGAGGGTTTTGAACCTCCAGTGGTGGAGGCCGTCTAAGCTCTAGGGTAAGGGATGAGAAATATCAAGTGTTTTAACGACTATTTGGTATTTCTTCGCCCATTTTTAATTTTTTGCTAACTTTTTCTGAGGCTGCTTGACTCATGGCTGATACTTTTTTCAATTTTTCCGTTGTTAATAACTATACTGAGGCCGTCGCGGTTTATTCCACCTTTAGTCAACCAACTGGGACAAGTCCATCTTCATCAGCAGACGACTATTTACCTGTTTATAAATTATTAGGAGAAATCGCTGCGGGACAGACAGGCAATTTACCAGCAGATTGTTATTCACCTCGGATTGTTGTCGTACGAACCTCAGATCAGTTTCCACTTAAGTTAAGCATTTTAGATATTGATAATTCCTCTGAAGCTAATCAAATTACGGTTTCTGCTAATGACTTAAATCTGTGTCAAAGTGCTTTTAATCTTTATAAGGAGGTGACAGCCCAACCTTACGATCCACTGTCTCTCCAATTTCATGATCTACTGCTCAACACGGATATTCTTAAGCTTAATGATGCTGTTGTTGCTTTTTTAAATAGCAATAATTATCCAGGCGTAGATATGGGCATGTTTACAATGGTGAGCTATTGGGTCAACTATACTCTTTATGCTTTTCCAGGCAGGTATTATGTCTATGCGCCTGAATCTTTTGGCCATACTCCCCATTTTATTCTTCCGACTGAGCCGATTGGTCATATTGCGATCGCGAATGGAAGTGCTACTTATACTGCTGTTGATACGGGTGAAACCTTAACCCTCAGCCAATTTCGGAGCCAATTAGTTTCTGCTGATGCCGCTCCCCCATTAAAAGGAATGTCCTTAACAGGAATCGTTCGTGATCTCACCTGGGAAAATCAACCTGATCAAATTGTCTGTTGTTATGTTGGCACGTTAGACAGCAAACAAATTGTTGCTCAACCCTATGAACATCCTGCTTTGCCCTGGTGGGTTGTAGCTTACGATCTTGCCTACGAAGGCTTTATGCTCTGGCAAGATTACATGATGTATGACATGGCTAGGTCGATTCTCAGTGGCCTTTCAGATGGGATGACTTGGTTTAACGAGAATAAAGGAGATTTGCGAGGTGGTTTACGCAAATGGGCTGAGAGCCAAGCTGATGAAGCGAGTCCCAGTTCTGAGGTAGGAGAAGATGTTGATCCCATCAACGTGGATGTGGATGTGGATGTGGATGTTGACGTAGATGTGGATGTGGATGTTGACGTGGATATTGACGTAGATATTGATATTGATGTCGATATTGACTTTTTTGCAGTAGTTGACGTAGATGTCGATGTCGATATTGATGTGGATATTGATACGGATGTTGTGACCGATACCGATATCGATACGGATATTGATACGGATGTTAACCTTCCTGAAGGATTAGGAAAAGTTTTATTGCGGGGAATAGGAAATTGGCTAATGAAACGCGGCATTCCTATGCTTCTCGATATGTTAGTGCTTCAAGTAGAAGTCATGGTGGCCCAAAAGATTCTGAGTATTTGGGAGAAAGCAGGTAACGATGAAATGAAAAACTTGGAACCCCGTCAAACCGTCGGGCTAGGATTACTTCTAAACTACATGCTTAATCAAGCACAACCTGTCGCAGTTCGTTGGACTACTTTTGCCGATTATGTTCAACAAAGTCAGGCTGATAACACGACTTTACAAACCGTAATTGCTAGTATTTTGGTCATTAAAAATGATCCAACTGATCAGGAAGTTACTAATTGGCGATGGTCAACAGATGATGAAAACACTTTAGTTAATCAAATGGCAGCTTTTACAGGGAATGACACGTATAAAGCTTTTCAGTTATTAGGCAATTATCTTTATAAAGGACAGACATTACCCATCAAAGTTGGTTGTCAAATGTCCATGAAATATTTAAAGCAAGTTGCTTCATGACGATTTTTATAAGCTTTATTTGTTGTTATTCAGAACAAAAATTATTTTATGACAAATGTTAGTTACCATCAGCCTTTTGCCAATTATCCCAGTCAAAAAGGGCATGAACAAAATTGGGAAATTTTAGCGAAAGAGATTGCAGCCAGTCGAGATACTGTTATTAATCAATCTGGATCTTGTGATACCCAAGAACAAACTAATTCTAAAAATCAAAAAACTGGGGAACTGATCATCATTGGGTCAGGCATTGAAGCTGTTGGATTTACCACCCATGATGAAAAGTTAATTCAAACGGCCGATAAAGTTTTTTATTGTGTTGCTGATCCTGCTACGGTCGTTTGGCTCAAAGCGTTACGTCCCGATGCCTACGATTTATATGTTCTCTACGACGATACAAAAGTTCGTTATACCACCTATATGCAAATGACAGAGGCATTGCTGTATTACGTGCGCCAAGGTCAAAAAGTGGTAGGCGTTTATTACGGACATCCGGGGATTTTTGTTTTGTCTTCTCACAGGGCTATCAAAATTGCGCGGCGGGAAGGTTATCAAGCCATTATGCGAGCAGGAATTAGTGCTTTAGATACGTTATGTGCAGATCTAGGAGTTGATCCCAGCCAACCTGGGATGCAGACTTTTGAGGCAACGGATATGTTGATTCGTTCTCGTATTCCTGATACCAGTTTGCACGTTGTTCTCTGGCAAGTCGGTTTGATTGGAGAATTGGGATATCGTCGTAGTGGCTATATTAACGGTAATCTCTCTGTTTTAATTGAATATTTGCAAAAGCATTATGGGGAAGATTATCCTGTTACCAACTATATTGCATCTCGTTATCCAGGAATCGAGCCAACCATAGAGGTTTATACACTTCAACAATTACATGATCCAGAGATCCAAAGTAAGGTGACGGGGATTTCAACGTTTTATATTGCTCCTCAAAAAGCCGCGATCGCTGATGTTGCGATGATGGAGCGGTTAGGAATGATTAAACCGGAAACGATTCAGGGGAAAAACGAAACCCTATTACGCCAAATTGATCAGTATGGCGATCGCGAAATGGCCGCCTTTAAGCATTTTAAAAACTTTAAGATTCCAAAAGGCTACCATTGGCAAGAAGATACGGCAGCCGCTCGTTTTATCTTGGCATTACGAGATGACATGGCGTTACGGGAAACCTATTGTCAAAATCCTGAACGAACTATCGCTGAAAATCATTTTCCTGGCCTTTCTGATCGAGAAAAAATTTTACTCTCTAATCGAAATGCTGGTTCATTGCAATTGGCAGCAAAAGGAATTAACGATCCCTTTCCTCTCAATCAAGCCTTTATCAAAGATTTATTCTGTCAAAAAAACTTAGCAAAATCCTTGCGGCAAACGATTAATCAAGTTCATCGCTCTGTATTAACGCCTACTTTAGAACAATGGTCAGAAGAGCAAGTTTACACCATCAATTGGCAGAGATTAGGCAAAGATTTTGACGTTTTCACCCGACGTTATCTTTATCCCTGGTCTGGTGTTTATCTTTCCCATCATCCTCAATATTTAATCGTCATTTTGGGCAGTAAACGGCGATCGCAACATAATCGTGTTTATATCAATGAAACCTTAATCCACAATATTCGTTTTCAACAGGGAAAAATTCAATGGTCTACAAAAGATGGAAATCCCCATAATGGCTATGTCCATGTCGATATTGCGCCCAATGGGAACCGACGCTTAGCGGGAACGATTTGGGCCGAAGATGTATCCGTACCGGCTAACTATAATTTTGTTGCTTCTTTTATCAATCCCAATCCGTTGAGTTTGTGCAGATTTATTGGAGATTACAAAACTGAATTTCCAGACACAACAATCAGCCTTCGCTTAAATCGTTCTTCTCATCAAGTCCCTAAAATTGATGGATATCGGAATAATGTCCTCTTAGAGACTTCGATTGAGATTAATGAAAATGGTTTGAAAATTGATGATTTTCAGATTCCTTTTCGAGCCATTCAACCTCAATCATCACTTTCTCAGTCGTTTTGGGCAAATTATCGAGTACGTGCTATTCAGGGTAAAAATCGTTCTCTACATTGGTTTGATCTAACAGATGGTCATCTCAAAATTGATGATCAATTCGTTGGCCAGCAATCTTTTAGTGACAATCAGTTGTCTTGGTCAGCAGGACCAGCCAATTTTGCGACAGGATCGCTCAATTTCTTAATTGATCCCATCAGTTTATTGCCGATGTGCTACGGGAACATAGCCCGCGATCGCCAATCTGAGCAAGTTTCATTAACAGGAATGGAACCTGTACCTGAAAACTATCGATTACGAGAAGAACAACCCGCCTTTGGATTACCCCTTTGGGCATGGAAATGTTTACTTGGAATTATGTATGAATCGAGCCAGAAAGGAGGATTATTTCTATGGAATACCTGGGAACAAAATCAATACGCTTATCAAGTATTACAAAAAACTTTAAGCAAAATAAAAACTTTCTAAGCAATAAATTTCGATAATTTCTTTCAATAAAAAAATAAGTAAACCATGACCAATCAAAAATATTGTTTATTAGAATATGACATTCATAAATGGCCCTTTGCTTGGGTACTATCCCATGAAGTTTTTAAAATAAAACAGTTACATCGGTTACACGAATTTGTTATTGCTCATAAACAAAAATCAGGTCATCGTAACGTTAACTTAACTTTTGAGGATAATTTAAATATCCGTCGATTAATGCAAAACTTGCCGCTTGACTCATTATTTTACAAAGTTTATCAAAGCTTTATGGGAACAGTGATATCTAAGCTAATTGGTTATCCTTTATCCTATTCCCAACGGCCAAAAATGCGAGTTCATTTTCCAAATACGCCTAGTGTCAGTAGTTTTCATAAAGACGTGACTATTACAAAACGGGTTGATCAAATTAATCTTTGGATTCCAGTTACTGATGTTTATGATACCGCTACACTTTGGATTGAATCTGATTATGAAACAGCAGATTATTCTCCAATTCCTGTTAAATACGGACAGGCATTAATTTTTGATGGTGGTTACTTAATGCACGGTACTAAAGCGAATACAACGAATACCACTCGTATTAGTTTTGATCTGCGATTTGCACTTAAAAATGCTTCCACCCGATCAGATGGTTTGCGTCTTCTTGAACATACCATCTCTCAGGTTAAATTAACTCAATCATCTCTAAATATTCAAGAAAAAAAATTCTTTTGATTGTACAAAAAAACACGCTAAATAGCTTTTATATAACTTATTCAGACACAATATTGTTGCTAAAAAGATCGGTATTTAAATCTAAATTAATCTAATTTTTGAGGAAATATTATGCCAAGTGGAATTGCAGGACAACTTTTAACCCAAGTCAATCATCTACAAACGCTATTAAAAGCCACAACTCAAGGGAAGGTACAAAATGCCACCATTGTGACCTATGGAGTAGATGGTAAAACCGAAGCGACCCAGACCCAAGCTGACTATACCGGAATGAACTTTGATGAACAAGGAAATTCACAAGGTGGGGTATTACAATACTCGACCCAAGCCCAAGGTAAAGCACTCAGCCAAAGTACGGCCCATTTAGGAAATGACGGTAAACCTGTAGCCTTGGCTTCTACTATTTATGATCGCCATACAGGAGATCAACATGCTGTAGTTAATGTGGATTTTGGGGGATTACAGTGGAATCCCATTAACAATATTCAAGCAGGCGATATAAAAGTTACATCGACTAAGCCCCAAACTCAGCAAATTGTAACAGCAGGAAGTATTGCTTACGCGAATGAACAGTTAACGAATATTGACTTAACCCATTACGCTCCAGATGGTTCAGGCAATATTCATGGTTATACAAAAATTGGCTATGACCAGACTCAATTTCTAGGAAATGAAATTATTGGTGGTCATGTTCTGATTACCAATCAACGTTCCGATCAATCTCTTTCGTCTCAATCAAAGTTAACTTATTCTGCTACAGGGCTTCCCTTAACAATGGAAACTCAAGGTTTCGGTTTGAATGGGACAGAACTCGGTAACACTACTGTTTTAGATTACAGCGCATTAGAATTTGATCCCTTAGGGCATATTTTCGCAGGCACACTTCCCCTCAAAACACAAAACCAACAGGGAGTTTTACTCACCCAAACTCTTGTGACCTTTGCAAATGGCGTACCCCAGAATGCCAAAACTCAAAATTTTTCTCAACAAGGAAAATTACTCAATCAAATAGAAACAGATTATACCAATGCTCAATTCAATCACAATAATCATGTAATTAATAGCACAATTACGGTTAAAACCCTACGTTTGGATGGTTCTCTTGCTTCAATAGCTAAGGTGCAATATGGAGGTGATGGAAAACCGATCAAGCATCAGATTACAAATTATCACACTGATGGGCAAAAACAAGTGAGCCAAACAGAAGTTGACTATAGTGAAGCAGGTTTAGACCATAATCGCCAAGTAATCCAAGGAAAAGTGACCTCTACAACAACATTTATGGATGATCCCAAAAAAGTTGTTACAGTGCGTCATTATCAAGGAACTCGACAAGCACTAATTAAAGAAACGTTGGTACAGTCCGATGCGACAGATTCCCCAAGCAGTGTGAAAACCATTAAACGTCCTGATGGCACATTGGCGGAAGTAATTACTCAAATTGATGCTCAATCAGCCAATATTACTCAATACGCTATAGATGGCAAGACAATTATTAAGTCCTATCAAGTTGATTATAGTAAAGTTCAACTGAATGAAACAGGCACAATAATTGGTGGCAATGTGACGATGAATGTTATGGATGGAAACCAACGTCTACTGGCTACTAGTAACTTAAACTATGTGCCTCCTGTTGAAGCTCATTGATATCAACAGTTCGCGTAATTTGAAAAATTAACTCCAACAATAAAAATTCACAGATCGGTTGCTTAATCGTCTTATTAATAGCGGGTCATCTTGAACAGGATGTTCCCGTTTGACTTACTCCAAACAACCTGATCTGGTGAATCCTAACGATGGGTATTTCTAATCTTTACGCGCTTTTGGTTGGTATTGATAGCTATACTAGCCCTGTTGCGCCTTTACAGGGATGTGTCAATGATATTTTGCGCTTTAAGTCCTATTTAGAAGGAAAGGCTTGTCCTGAGCAATTACACATCCAAACGCTGTTAAATGAGCAAGCCGCCCGTGAAGCAGTCATCTCAGGATTTCGGACGTTTTTGACCCAAGCACAAGCCGATGATCTGG
>CAYZWO010000063.1:0-23141 GCA_964482215.1 uncultured bacterium | reverse complement strand
TGCCACTACCACGCTCTTCTTACCCACTTCCTGATCGCTTTTTCGATCTACTGAGATTGCTTTGCGTTGAGAGCGAGGCAATTCTCCATGCAGACAGGCCGCTGGCAATTGACGATTTCTTAATTCCTGAACCTGATTTTCCATCAAGGCAATCAACGGAGAAACGACCAGGGTTAAACCTTGCTGAAACAAAGCAGGCAGTTGAAAACAAATCGATTTACCGCCACCCGTCGGCATCACCACAATTCCGTCTTTTCTCGATAACAAGCCATCAATCACTTCTGCTTGGGGAAATCGAAAGTTTTGATAACCCCAGAAGTGATGTAGTAATTGCTGAATCTCTTCCCGTCTTGATTCCACCTGTTTTAATCTAAGCTTCTTTACAAACCAATTATTTATTATTTTGAACTATTCTAAATACGCATTGACACAAAAAGAAATTTTTTGAAATCAATTTTTTTATTTTAATAAATGCTAACATCACAGCTAGGATGGAACCCTAATCTGTTCCTCTCTTCACCTAAAAAGAGATGGTACTTTTTTTAAAATTGATATCTATGGCAGGATTTTTATAGATTAACTTCTAGTTAAGATGTAATATAAAACTGATGTTAATTTATTCATCATTAATACGGAGAGATTACTCACCTCCTGTTAACATTTGAGTAGCAGCAGGGTACACTCAAGATTAAAGAAAGAGGAAAAAAACATGAATGAGAATGTGACATCAACGCAAAGAGCCTCGGAAAAAGTAGAAGTCTCTATCCATTTGGATGCCGATGTCTTAGAGCAAATTAAGCACTTAACCAATGATCCAAGCCGCATCATTGAAACCGCGATTAAACAATGGTTACGGGGAGAACCCAACCGAGATGATGATCTAACTCGCAGTCTGAGGCGGAATCCACCCATCCCTCCTAAGGGAGAATGGAATGACTAAGGGGTGAGCGTCAATATTTTTACAAATCTGGAGCTTTTCATTTATTAAAAAACTTTAGATTTAATATTTTCAATGCAATTGTAATTAATATTATTATCTATAGTCATTTGAAATTGCCATTTTTATTAAAGCTTAGGCGGCGATCGCGTTTATCACTGGTCGATAATTTGTTTAATACCCGTTAAATAGGGATATTACTTATGGGTACGCTCTTGTCTCGTTTCAATGACAGCAGTGAAAATGTCTCTGATTGCCATACAGATTTAGGCGCAATGCATTGGGATGCACTAGGAGCGGAATTATGCTTTATTCAAGATACTAACGGGCAGTATTTAGCGTTTTATTGGAAATTTGCTCAAGACTATGGCATAACCGAACAAAGTCTGCTGGGGAAGTTCGTAGAAGACGGATTATGTCCCCTAGAGAGAGAGAACTATTACCAATGCTGTCAGCAAGTCATTGATGCTCGAACACCTAAAAATTACTTCGGCTTTTTTACTTATCAACAGCAAACGATCCCCTTATCGTTAGCGATTAGCCCCATTTTGTCGGGTCAAGAGCCTGTAACCAAGATTTTGATTATGGGCTATTGTTGCCAGGAGGCCGATTTTGCGGTAGAGGAGGCTCCATCCCTAGCGTCAGCGTCGGTCGAATTGGATCAGTGTCATTTTGAAGAAATTTCCCGTAAAATCCGCCGTACCTTACATTTACCAACGATTTGGCAAGAAACGGTTAACGGCATTGGAGAGGCCCTGCAAGTGAGCCGATGTTTGATGCTAACGGGCGATCCGAGTTTAAAGACGTTCCATATTAGGGCAGAATTTAGCCAACCCCAGGTGATTTCTTTACTGAGTCAACCAATTAACCCGCTTTTAGAAAAATTTAATTTATCGGGGTTGGAGAATTGTCAAACAATTGTGGTTGATTATGCAGAACCCGATCAATGGCAAATCCATTCGATGCTGATTGTACCGACTTTTTATCAGCAGCAATGTAATGGTTTGATCTGTATTCAACAGTGTGATCGCTATCGAAAGTGGGAGCAACCAGTCATCGAACTCATCCAAGATTTAGCGGAACAAGTGGGAACGGCGATCGCCCATGCCACGCTTTATCACGAATTAGAGCAGGCCACCCGAACCGCCCAAGAAGCCTCCCAACTCAAGAGCGAATTTTTAGCCAGTACGACCCATGAACTCCGCACGCCCTTAAATGGCATTATCGGTTTTCTTAAACTTGTGTTGGATGGGATGGCAGACAGTGAAGAAGAAGCCCACGACTTTTTAGAAGAAGCCTATCAATCGGCCTTGCATTTGCTCAATCTCATTAACGATATTTTAGACCTCGCCAAAATTGAAGCGGGCAAAATTGATTTAGAACTCAGTACCGTCGATCTAGCGGAAGTCTGTCAAGCCGTCAGTAACTTTGCCACTCCCCAAGCCCAGGCAAAGAACTTAATTTTTGAGATTAAATTACCCACAACCCTAACCCCCATCACGGTGCATGGCAACTATCGCTGGTTGTTACAGATAATGCTCAATTTAGTCGGCAATGCCATCAAATTTACCCACGAAGGGCAGGTAGTTGTCAAAGCAGAGATTATTAAACAAAAAATTACTTGGAAAGACCAAACATTCCCCGGTAAAGTCAAAATTAGTGTTACCGATACGGGAATTGGAGTTGCCCTCGAAAAACAAGCTAAATTATTTGAAAAATTTGTGCAAATTGATGGTTCACGGACGAAAGCCTATGGCGGTACGGGATTAGGTCTAAGTATTTCTCAAAAACTTGTTGAAGCAATGGGAGGACAGATTGCCTTTTTTAGTATGGGGGAAGGCTTAGGTTCAACAGTAACCTTTAGTGCGCTGCTGGATCATCTGCCCGTGTTAAAAACTGATGCGACTGAAACCAAACTTTCTGCTTAAACGGAAAGATTTAGGTAACAATCAAAGAATCACTGCTATTGTTTTGAAGGTTTAATTCATCAATTATGACAACTACCGTAAATGCCCAAGATCTCTTTCGCACTGCCTACGAAAATCGCTACACCTGGGATAGTCAGTTTCCGGGCTATCGGGCCCATTTAACGCTGAAACAGGGAGATGAAGTTTTTCAAGGAATAATTCAGGTTAATGGAGATCTCAGTGTAGAAGTAAATGATTTTGCTGATGAAACGGTGAAAGAAAGCGTTTATAATCAACTTCGAGATATTGTGACCCACCGTAAGCGTAATACCTTTGAACAAGCTCACGGCAAGAATAGCTTTAGTTTTGGTGAGAAAGATCCCACCGGCGCAGTAGAAATTTTAGTCCAAGGGGACGCAATGGGGTCGAACTATAAAGTACGGGGCGAGGAGATTTGTCAAGTTAGCCGTGTGATGGGGCCGATCGCGTTCACGATTAATACGGAAGAGAGCCTAAATACCGGAAACGGCTATATTTCCGTCCGTTATCATGCGATTTTTCGCAATCCCAAAACGGGAGAACTCAAAGGAAAACGCGAATTTGAGGAATCTTATGAAAATTTTGGCGGTTATTATTTACCCACGAGCCAAATTATTGACGCGATCGATGCTGGTGGAGCAAAAACCAGAACAGAATTTTTATTTAGTGAGATTGAATTACTAAATGGGTAAACCCGTGTAATCGCAATAGTTACAATTGGGCACACATGGGCGCACGCAATGCGCCCCTACTGGATTTTCACAACTTAATGTTCGAAAATGCCTTGATAAAATTCCAAATCGAGGGAAACCAAGACGGGAATGACTTGAAAACATTTTTGGGCGAGGTCAAAGCGTTCTTCCCGCATCAGCATATTGGTTAATTTATCTTTAATAGATAGTAAATAGCGCACATCATTGGCTGCATAGGTAATTTGGGTAATGGATAAATTCTCAATATCCCCCCAATCAGACGTTTGGGCCGACTTATCTAATTCTACTTGTGCTAATTCTTGAACCAAGGTTTTTAAGCCGTGACTAGAAGAATAGGTTCGGGCTAATTTACTGGCAATTTTGGTACAAAAAATGGGATTGGTTTTAATGCCAAAAGTTTTCTTAAGTTGAGCAACATCGAAGCGGGCAAAATGAAAAACTTTGAGGGTGTCTTGGCTTTCCATCAGTCGCTTTAAGTTAGGAGCTTGGGTTTGGCCACGGCTAATGCGGATGGCTGCGACGAAGTCATTGTGATCACAGATTTGCACTAAACAGAGACGATCGCGCTGGGGAATAAGGCCCATTGTTTCCGTATCAACCGCGATCGCCGGAGCCGAGAGAAAGCGCGACAATAAATCATCGGGTAAATCCTGATCACAGACTTGGACATTTTTTAAAGCAGCCATAAGCCAGAAAAATAATAATTACATTGATTTCTAACGAACAATTGACAAGAATAGCTCTTCAAATTCATAAATTCATGGGCTGAACTTTTTGATTTTGCTGAGTGTGAATCAGTGGGGTGAGAAGTAAGTCAGATTATTAATCGTCAATCCTATTTGGGTTTGCGAAAATCATTAACGCTGGGAATTTTATTGGGTTTCGTTGGCGTTACAGAGGGTTTCGGTGTAGGAACAGGGGTCGGTTTAATGACGGAGGGTTTCGGTGAAATGGTGGGAGTGGGAACAGGTGTGGGAACGGTAGGGATTGTTGGGGTTGGCGTTGGGGTTGGGGTTACAACGGGGTTAGGAATCGGTGGCTGCGTAATGGTTGGTTGGGGCTGGGTTGTCCCGGTATTCATAATATCGGCTTGTCTGGCACTGAAATAGAAGTGACCTAACGGTTTGTTGTTAAAAGTGCGTTTTGTAAATTGCCAACCGGGTTTAAGAATAATTCTCATAAATCCTGATGCTAATCCTTGGGTGCTGCCGATAATCAGTTCAGGGGCTTTTCCCGTACGAGAGGTTGCCACTAACACTAACTCATTTCCCCTCGGCACAATTCGCATGAGGTATTCTAAGCCGTAATCATTACCATCAATGCGGACAGAGTAACCGTTACTATCGGTCGCACGACGACAATGGCCTGTAAAGTCAAAGTTTAATAGTAGAGGATTGACCAGAACGGGATTCATACCACTTTCGGCCCAGCATTGTTTCTTTTTGGGAATCTGTTCAATTACTAATAAGTCGTATTTCTGTTCACCGTAGGGTCTCGCGATCGCAATTACTTGGGTTTGATCGATCATGGTTTCCGTAAACTCGGAAGCCTTAACGGGAAAGGTTAAGGGTAAACTGCTTAATGCCAAAGACGCGATCGCCGCAAGTTTAACGGGTAAATTTACTTTCATAAATATTAAATCTTCAAAATCAACAGAATCAACCGAAGTCTGAAATTCTAGCCTTAATAGGTTTCAAGTGTCTGATTTTAACACAATAACCTTAAGAATCCCTAAAATATTCTCCCAATTCTACCTTTATGCTTAAGTAAAATCCTACAGCCATAGTCAGTTTTTAAATTGGAATAACTAGCAATTGGTTTTCTGTTCATACTTCCTTATTAATTCGGCAATAATGAACGACACAAAATCAAGCCACTATACAACTGAAAAGCTTGATCCCAATAGGTTTCTTCTCGCCGCATAAAATACATATGAGGCTCAATTAATTTTAATAATTCTTGGAAATCCATCGCTGTTTCTGCAAAGGAATTAAACTCTGACCAAACCAGTTTATTTAACAGTTTATGGTTTAAAGATTCCATTAAAAATTGCCATTTCTCGTGATTGGTTTCTCCCTTTTTTTGCTGGTTTGTATCAGATTTTAGGGGAATTCCTTCCATAAATTCATAGGTTTGATCACATAATCGCAGAATGGTTTTATGCTTCGGTAGATGTAAATCACAAACCCGTGCATAATCGAGAATTTTAGTTTTACGCGCAAAATTTCCCCTAGTATCAACATCAACACATTCTTCAAAAATCGGTAGTAATCCTTCGACCCGTTGGGAAATATCCGACCAGGAAAATTCAAACAGCCCGTCCTCATCTTGATTAACTCGATAAACTCCTGTTATTACTGTTTCAAGGCTGCTGAAATAATAAACAGGTTTGACTGTTAAAGCCACTATGTGGGATAAGGGAATACAAAAGCAGGGAACGTTAACTGCCTGTAATTTCTCTTGATAAAAACTTAATTCCCCAATGCCCCCCGTCCGATATAAACGCCAAGAACGGCTGGGTAACTGCAAACGTGCGCTGTAGGGATCGGTCTGCATAATTTTGGCAAAATTGACCGCGGCCTGTTGTTTTAATTCAGTGGCAATGGCTTCAAGGATAAAAATTCCTAATTCCTGTTGATGGGATGCGGATTTAACTTTTTCCAGTTCCTCTGCATGGTTCACCTTTTCCTGTTGCTGTTGTTTTTCTTCTTCTTTGGCTAAACGATCTAGGCCCTGCCGCAATTTAGCAATCAGTTGGGGATTATTTACTAGGGGTAATAACTTGCGATAACCATCTTTTGCTGTATACCAATCACCTTTAGCTTCTGCTAAACGGGCCTCATAAAATTCAACCCAGGGATTTTCCGCCCGTTCTGCCTGGAGGTTTTGTAATAGTTGTTCAGCAACCTCAAATTGTTGGGAATTAATCGCCTCGGAAATTGTTTTTAACATAACAGCTAGGAATGAGAAAAGGACGGAGCAGGAATATTTTCTGAAAGAGCCGCGACAACGGACATGGCAACGGTTGGGGCTGTGATGGCACGGAGAATACGTTTACCGAGGGATACGGGGATAAACCCTGTGGCGATCGCGCTTTCAACTTCGTCTTCTGTCCACCCCCCTTCGGGGCCAGTGGCAATCACTAAATTATTGGGCAATTGCTGGGATAAATGGGACATCAAAGAACAACTTTCACGCCGAGTTACGCAGAGATAACCCGTTTGCTCCCGCTCTTGAAACTGCATTAAGGCTTCTGAAAAGGGTAAGGGTTCTAAGACATTAGGAACCAATTGCCGTTCACATTGTTCCGCCGCTTCTTTGACAATGCGTTGCCACCGTTCCCACTTTTGCGGACTGGGTTTTAACAGGGTGCGATCGCTGATAACAGGCACAAATGTACTCACCCCCAACTCTGTACAAGGGCGCAAAATTTCTTCAAAACCACTGCCTTTGGGTAAGGCGATTAATAGGGTAACCGCAACGGGTAATTCACTGGATTCCGTTAAAACGTTAACAATTTCCGCTTGATCCTGATTCAATTGGGCTAACCAGGTCTGACCGCAACCATCCATTGCCACAAAGCGATCGCCATCTTGAAACCGTAAAACCCGCTTGAGATAGTGATATTGCTCGGCTGTTAAATGAATCTGCTGATGGTTTAACTGATCAGGGGAAATAACTAAGCGATAAACCAAAATAAATCTTTAAACGGCTAACTATTACAGTTATAGTCAAGTTTATGCCTTTTTAACAACATCTAAGTAAGTTTTTCGCCTAAAGGATGAATCCGATTCACTTTGTTGTCAGTGAGCGTGTTATACGCAATCTATTGATAAATTTTGCCCTGATGTTTTAACCAACCATTGGGATGGCGTTTTTTCGGGTCATGGTGTGTCCAATGAATCACTCCGCCTTTGGCATTCCATTCGTATTCTCCATAAAAAGCGACGGTATCACCCACTTTTAAATTCGGAATTCTGGGAGCCAAGTCAATATTGTGGGCAATTAACAAGGTCTGCCCTGAACTTAAACGCAATAAAAAACGCTGGTGGCGGCTACCTTGGTTATCATCACTCAAAACTTTAGTAACGGTTCCCTGACCTTGTACCTGAATGTTACTGGTGCGGTTGGCAAAGGCGGCTTTGAGAATTTCGACACTGTTATTTTGGGCCAGAATTAAGGCCGAGGTAGGGAAAGCAGTTACTTCTAGGCTCGGTAGAAAAACGAAAACAGACGCGATCGCGCTCAAGCCAATGCCAATCAGTTGTTGCCGATAGTTTATTTTCATCAATTGTTATGCAGTTCAACGTAAAACCTTTATGCATTTTATCCCCCCTGCCCCCCTTATTAAGGGGGGAGCCGATAGGCGGGGGGATTTGATGAAATAATGTTGACTTAGTTAAACCGCTTGAGGTTGGCCTTGGGGTTGGAATTGGAAGAGAGAATAAACTACATTTCGTCGAATGTCGATCATCATTTCCAAGAACATTTCGTAACCCTCTTGCTTATATTCAATAAGCGGATCTTTTTGCCCATAACCGCGCAGACCGACAGATTCCCGTAAGCTTTCCATTGACTGTAGGTGTTCCCGCCAGAGGTTATCAATTTGTTGCAGGATGAAGAACCGTTCTGCTTCCCGCATTAACCCAGGGCGGACATTATCGACTTGATTTTCCTTGAGATCGTAGGCTTTGCGGACTTCTTCATGGAAGAATACCTTCATTTCGGGAACGGTCATGTCGGCCATATCTTCGGGAGTAATATCCTCTAGCAGATAAATAAATTCCTTGACCTTATCCACCATTTTTTCCAGATCCCATTCTTCGGGGGGCAGTTCGGGGTTAACGTAGGCATCGACAATTTCATCCATTGTCTTTTCGGCATAGACTAACACCTGTTCTTTGAGGTCTAGCCCTTCGAGTACCCGACGACGTTCTGCATAGATGGCTTTCCGCTGATTGTTCATCACCTCGTCATACTCAAAGACCTGCTTCCGAATGTCGTAGTAATAGGTCTCAACTTTCTTTTGTGCCCCTTCTAGAGAACCCGTCAGCATTTTCGACTCGATGGGCATATCCTCTTCAACGCGGAACATATTCATCATGCCTGCCACGCGATCGCCGCCGAAAATACGAAGTAGGTTATCTTCCAAACTCAAGAAGAAACGGGTAGAGCCAGGATCCCCCTGACGACCAGCCCGCCCCCGTAACTGGTTATCAACCCGTCGAGATTCATGGCGTTCGGTTCCGATAACGTGTAAACCGCCTAAACCTACCACTTCGTCGTGTTCTTTGCCGGTAAAAGCTTCGTATTCTTTGCGAATCAAGTTATAGACTTCCCGCAGTTTTTGGATCACCGGATCATCCGTTGGGGCTTTTTCTGAGGCGATCGCGAGTTTATCTTCAGCTTCGAGTTCCGTTAAACTTTGACCACCATATTCAGACACCGCAAACTTAACTGCTTCTTTGAGTAGGTTTTCAGCATCTTTGGAAATCTGCGTCGGAAAAATTTCCTGAGATACTCGCCAAGTTTTTTTCTTCTTGCCTTGGCCAAATCCCTGGGGGCGTTCTCGCCCGCCAAAGCCCTGCACACTGGCCATTAGTTCATCATCGTCGGGTCGGACAATTTGGGGCATTAAATATTCCCGCACCTTGAGACGGGCCATATAGTCCGCATTTCCCCCCAAGATAATGTCTGTTCCCCGACCTGCCATGTTGGTCGCGATCGTCACGGCTCCTTTTCGGCCCGCTTGGGCAATGATTTCCGATTCCCGTTCTACGTTTTCTGGGCGAGCATTTAAGAGATTGTGGGGAATTTTTAGTTCTTGCAATAAATGAGAAATGACTTCCGATTTTTCTACGCTGGTGGTTCCCACCAAAACGGGGCGACCCTGTTCATGGAGTTCTTCGCATTCCAAGGCGATCGCTCTCCATTTTGCATTCTCGTTTTTGTAAACCACATCGGGTAAATCGTGACGACGAGAGGGGCGATTCGTTGGTGTAATGGTAACTTGTAGGTTATAAACTTTCTCTAATTCTGTTTCTTCCGTTTTTGCCGTTCCCGTCATCCCCGACATTTTGGGATAAAGCAAAAAGAAATTTTGATAGGTAATGGTTGCTAGGGTTTGGCTTTCCCGCTGAATTTCGACCCGTTCCTTGGCTTCAATGGCCTGGTGTAACCCATCACTCCAACGCCGACCAACCATGATCCGTCCCGTAAATTCATCTACGATGACCACTTCGCCATCACGGACAATATAGTTGACATCTTTGATAAATAATTCTTTGGCCTTAATCGCATTAAAAATATAGTGAGCCCAGGGATCATTTTTATCAAACAGATCCGTCGTTCCTAATAAATTTTCTGCTTTTTCAAACCCTTCATCGGTCATTAAGACGTTACGTTGTTTCTCGTCTACTTCGTAATCTTCATCTTTAACCAATTGAGCCGCAATATCAGAGGCCTGTAAATATTTTTCCGTCGGCCGTTCCACTTGTCCTGAAATGATTAACGGAGTTCTCGCTTCGTCAATGAGAATGGAATCCACCTCGTCAATAATGCAGAAGTTAAACGGCCGTTGTACCACTTCTGCCATCGCCGTTGCCATATTATCGCGGAGATAATCAAACCCTAACTCACTGTTGGTAGTGTAGGTGATGTCGCAAGCATAATTCTTTTTCCGTTCCTCTGGGCTCATCCCCGATTGCACCAGACCTACGCTTAAACCCAAAAAGCGGTGAATTTGTCCCATCCATTCCGCGTCCCGTCGGGCTAGGTAATCGTTAACCGTAACCACGTGTACCCCTTTTCCCGTTAAGCCGTTTAAATAGGCAGGTAGGGTAGAAACGAGGGTTTTTCCTTCTCCTGTTTTCATTTCAGCAATTTGTCCTTTATGAAGGATAATGCCACCAAGTAATTGAACATCAAAGTGGCGCATCCCTAAAACCCGTTTGCCTGCTTCCCGTACTACGGCAAAGGCTTCGGGTAAGATTTCATCTAAAATTTCTTCGGTTTCTTCGTTGCTATTGGCTTTTTCTAACAATTCCCGAAAAGTGACGGTTTTTTGCTTGAGTTCCTCATCTGACAGGGCCGCAATGTCTTCTTCTAATACATTCACTTCGGCCACGTAGGGTTGAAATTTTTTTAATTTACGAGCGTTTGGATCGCCAAAGAGGGTCTTAAGCATAGGGTTTTCGGGACGTATTAAAAATTGTATAGAGTCGTATATTGAGATAAATGATTAAAGGACGGGGGGAACCCTTCAGCATTTCAGTTGTTTTCTTATTTATCTTATCAAAGTTAGGGATTGAGCGGAGACAGCCTCATACCGCGATCGCCATACCATTAATTTTTATCTATACATGTAGGACAATTCAAACAAATTCAGTATATTTACGGATGTTCCTGCCTATAAATTTCAATTATGCTTACGGTATAAGCTTTGTTACATTTTATTTAAAACCATTGACAAAAATGATTTTTTGTATAATCGAACACTCTTGGCTTTTGCAGCCATCATCTATCTTTAGGTAGAAGCTCTTTCTGTATGGTACTAACTGCTATTGAGTTTGAAACCAAAAAGATTATAAAAAAATCAACTGGTATTCATGCTTAAAAAGTATTAGAAATCTCTTAGGTTTGGTCTGTAAAGTGCTCAATAACAAGACAAAACACGTTGTTGTGCTCTCGAAATGCTTTTTAGATAAGGATCCTAATTTTTATAAGCTCTACTTATCATAAAAAGAGTAAGCAGATTCAGTATTAGAGATTAACGATTTAAATACATTCGTTAAAAAATAGGTAACCCTTGACTGGCTCAATGAATATCATTCTGTTGCCGTCATTTCTCATGAATCCTTGCGTTGAGTCTCCTGTTGACTGAGCTTGTCTTAGCTGCTGACTTAACCATATATTTTTGGCTGACTTTTCGGCTCTTTTTGCTTAAAAATTCAGTTTTTCGACTTCCGCTTTTTATCCTAAATTTAATTTTTTAAAATGATTTCAAGACCTATTTTTCAGGCTCTAGATAGCTTACTGAAGCTATTTTTCAATGAATTTGGTACGGTTTCGCTCGATCCGTTTTTCAAAACCGATTTGAAACAAAGATTCCATCTTGCGATCGCCTCTAGTGAATTAGGTCAAGGAATCGTTAATACTATCACTGAATTTGAACAGTTTAATCGTTCTACCAGCCGCTATTTTACTAGCTTAGTAGTAGAAAAGGTAGCAACCAAGTTACTACAGCTTTCCAGATTTTTAGATACGGAAGTTGCGCCTAAAACGGATTCATTCTATTCCTCTTTACTGAATGTGATGAGTGCGGATGAATTAACCATTCAGGCGGATTTATATAAAGCTTTAGCTCGTCAGGAATTTTCTTTACATTATCAACCTCAAATTGAAGTTGCAACAGGTCATTTTTTAGGGCTAGAATCCTTAATTCGCTGGCAACATCCGAAATTAGGCTGGATTTCCCCCACTCACTTTATCCCCATTGCTGAAAAAAATGGACTGATTATTAATATCGGCTATTGGGTTCTAAATCAAGCTTGTACTCAATATCAAAATTGGATGAGTCAAGGTATTGCGCCTTTTAAGCTATCGGTTAATTTATCTGCTCGACAACTCCAACAGCCTGATTTAGTGGAACGAATTCGGGGGATTTTACAAGCGACGGGAATGGAACCCAGTTATTTAGAACTAGAAATTACCGAAAGCTATAAATTCTTTGACCTTAATACGGCAATTAATACGCTCAAAGATTTACATCAGCTTGGTATTAAAATCGCGATCGATGACTTTGGGATCGGGTACTCTTCTCTCTCTTTTTTAAAGAATTTTCCCATACATACGCTTAAGATCGACAAATCTTTTTTAGAAAATTTAGTTATAACCAGTAAAAATTGGATCCTGTTACAAAATATTATTGAATTAGGACATAAATTAAATTTAAGAATTGTTGCAGAAGGCGTTGAGAACGACGAACAATTTAACATTTTAAAAAAAATGAGATGTGATTGTGTTCAAGGTTATCTGATCAGTCGCCCCTTGGATTTAGAAAATATTACTCGTTACTTTCATAAAAAACAGGAAGTTTTCAATAACTTTATTTATTAATCTGCTTCAAATAAAGGCTTGATTTTTTCAATATATTCAATATGTCTAAATATTTGCATCCGCCTTAAATTTTGCGTGGTTTAAAATCAGTTTGAATGTTAATAATTTGTAAAAAAAGTTATTAATCAAAGCTTTAATTGTTCGTTTTTCTCAATATATTTAAATTACGAGGAAAGGCTATGAGCACCGCTTATTTTAATGAATCCTTCTATTTATCCAAGTCCGCTATCCAAGAAATGCCCTATAAATTGCTTCAAAAACTCATTGATGATAAGGTGTCGGGTAAGCTGGTTATTCAAAATCCCTTTGATGAGTATGTTAGATGGCAAGTCTATTTAGGCAATGGCAAAATCCATGTCGCCAATAGTGGAGTTGGTTCTTCAGAAAGATTAAATTATTTACTAGGAAATTATTTAAATAATCGCGATATTCAACTGCCCCCTCAATTAACGGATGATTATCAATATATTTGTAATCTTTGGAAGAAAGAAATCTTTTCTTTTCAGCAAACCCGTTCTATTTTAACCCAATGCACCCAAGAAGCTCTCATTCAAATTTTATCGTTACCCAAAACAACCTGTTATTTTGATACGAAAGATAAATTAGACCAACTATTTTTAAATCTGGACTTTGAGCAAGTTGTTAGCCCTGTTATGGATAAAGTCCGCTATTGGTGGCAATTACGCGCTGAAATTAACTCTCCTTTTCAGCGGCCATTGGTGGAAGATTGGGAAAAGGTTGAGAAGTTTTTGACTTTAAGTAAAGTTAAGGAAAAAGGTTGGATCAATAAACTCAATAGTAGTTTGGAAAATCTTCATTCTTTATATAAAATTGGCAATTTAACGGGGCTAAGCACTTTACAATTGGCAGTTTTTCTGCGTCCTTTGATTAAATCGGGAGATGTGAAAATGCTCTCTTATCAGGATCTACAAGAGGATAATCGTCCCTCTGTTCTCTATGTCGGCGATCGCATGCCTGTCCAGCGCATGATTAATTTCACCTTAGAAAGAAGTGGGTTTAAAACCCTGAGTATTGATGATCCCTTTAAAGCCTTAGCCGTACTGCTCAGCCAACAACCCGATATGGTATTAATTGATGCCAATATGCCGGATATTAACGGTTATCAACTTTGCTCCCTCTGCCGTAAAACCGAGGTGATGAAAAATTTACCCATTATTCTACTAGGAGATGAAGATAGTTTAGTATCCCGTATTAAAGCCAAATTATCAGGGGCTTCTGATTATCTGAAAAAACCGTTCCTTCCCCAGGAATTAGTCAAAACCATTAAAACTCATCTTATCGGCGACTCACTTACCTTAAAAGTCTCTTAGACACGGAAGCATTACATTGCTTTTTTGATTTAATGGGTCAATTTCTCCAATATCTTTTGGGGGTTGAATGTTCTACGTTAAATGAGATTAGCGTTGATCATTGAAACGGTAACGACTGCCTTGGCATTTGTTCATCAGGCAGGTAATGCGCGTGCCGATGCGATCGCAAGATTAACGTTACAATGGGGGCTTGTGTCCTATGCGACATTGTTCTGAGCCTCTTCCAGCCTTATTAAACGGTTATGTCTGTTGCTGCTTCTGCCCAACCCTCGAAGAATGTGAAAAGTGAAAATGATTGGCGATTATTATTAAAACTATTGCCCTACGCTCGTCGTTATCCCCGTTTATTAACGCTTTCTATTATTTTATTGATTCCTGTTGCCTTTGCAGGAGCGATTCAACCTTTAATTATTGGGCAAGCGGTATCTCTACTGCGACAGGAACCCACCTGGTCATTTTTACAAGGTTTACCGTTAAGTAATGCGCTGAATTTATTAGTCACAATTTTATTAGTAACAATTATTATTCGGCTCATTTTTGCAGCAATTCAGGGTTTTTTAGTGCAGAAAATGGGTCAGGAAATTACGGCCGATGTGCGACAAGATTTATTTGTCCATGTCACCTCCTTATCCGTTAATTTTTTTCAACGCACGCCTGTGGGTCGTCTGGTCACTCGCATGACTAATGATGTAGAGGCGTTAGGGGATGTGTTTGCTAGTGGTGCGATTGGGGTTTTAAGTGATTTGATTTCCATCTTAGCGATTATTGTCACCATCTTTGCGTTGCAGTGGCAGTTAGCTTTGATGTTAGTGGTGATGTTAATTCCTGTCACGTTTTTAATTATTTATTTTCAACAGCAATACCGTAAAGCAAACTATCAGGTTCGAGAGGAATTATCACAGTTAAATTCCATGTTGCAGGAGAATGTAACAGGGATTAATGTCGTGCAATTATTTCGGCGGGAAAAATATAATGCAGAGCTATTCCGCACCGTTAATTTACGGTATCGTCAACAAGTGGATCGTACCATTTTCCATGATTCTGCCGTTTCAGCAACCTTGGAATGGATCAGTTTAGTCGCGATCGCGGGGGTGTTGTGGTTAGGCGGAATTTTAGTTTTAAAGAATGGCTTAAATTTTGGGACATTAGCCGCCTTTATTCTCTACGCCCAACGGTTATTTAATCCCTTAAGACAATTTGCCGATAAATTCACCATGTTTCAGGCAGGATTTACCGCCATTGAACGGATTGGAGAATTGATGAGTGAACCGATTGAGATTCGGGATTTAGAAAATGTGATGGCGTTGGATATTCATAGTGATCCTAACCTGCGGGGAGAAATTCGCTTTGAAAATGTCTGGTTTGCCTATAAAAATGACGAATACGTTTTAAAAAATTTAGATTTTGTTATTAAACCTGGAGAAAAAATTGCCTTTGTCGGCCCCACAGGTGCAGGTAAAAGTTCAATTATTCGTTTACTCTGTCGCCTGTATGAACCGAGTCGCGGTCGCATTTTAGTCGATGGCATTGATATTCGCGAACTTTCCCAAGCCCAATTACGGCAATATGTGGGTGTGATTTTACAGGAAAGTTTTCTCTTTGCAGGGGATGTGAAACGCAATATCACATTAGGGGAAAATTACAGTTTAGAAGAAATCCAGCGAGCGGCGCAGTTAACCAATGTGGATCGGCTGATTGAAGAGTTACCCCAGGGTTATAACACCGAATTACGGGAGCGGGGAAGTAATTTATCGGGGGGTCAAAAGCAATTGTTGGCCTTTGCCAGAGTCGCGGTGCGAGAACCCCACGTTTTGGTTTTAGATGAGGCAACGTCGAGTCTAGATGTGCGAACAGAAGCGTTAATTCAAGATGCGTTATTACATTTATTAGAAAATCGAACCGCAATTATTATTGCTCACCGCCTTTCTACCATTCGTAACGTCGATAGAATTTTTGTTCTCAAGCAGGGCGAAATTGTGGAATCAGGAAGTCACGAGACCTTATTGAATCAAAAAGGACTTTATGCCAGTTTGTATCAGTTACAAATGTTAGGCAAAGAGCAATAATACTTACGATTTGGATTTATTAGTTCATCACACCCTTAAGAGGCTCGCTATAGATCGGGTTGGGACGGGGCTGGAAGCGTAGTGTACTGCATTGCACCAACCACATTCGCAAGTTTAAAGTATTGCCAGTAACCTTCAAGGGAGTCTTGTTGTGCCTGCTGGTAGGCAGGGGGAAGGGGGGCTTGCAGTTCGTCGGGCAGAATTTTATTGACGAGAAGATCGTAAGTTTCCTTGGCGATAGGACAATGGGGGTCGTTGGCTAACTCTGCGCGATCGCCGCGAAGATAATCGTAATACTCAATTTCCTGTCCCTGGGCCAGAAGGGTAATCGTGGTAGGGGTGTTCGGGTTCCAAAAAGAATAGACTCCTAATTTTCCCGCCTTCGTTACTACACCGATAATATGTTCAGGGGCTTTATCAAAATTTAACGCCGCAACAGGCACTAACTCATCACAGCTATAAACCGCGTATTCTCTTCCAGGTGCAGTCGCATTGCCCAGAATCGCCAACATATTCGCCCGTTTCCCGTAGAGTTGAGCGTAATCTCCTGTCATCCAACTGCTACTGCCCCCATTTCCGAGCGTGACTAATAGGGGAAGCAGATCCACACTAGAAACAATTTGTTCGCGGGGAATTTCCTCATCAGCAGTTACCCGATTTCCATCCGAGCGGAGATCTGCCACAATTAGGGGAATTTGGTAGCTTTCTTGGTACACTGACCCCCCTTTCCCTTGTAGCCCGTGCGCGCCTGCGTATTCTCCGTGATCGGAGGTAAAAATAACGATTGTATTGTCTCGTAAACTAGCGGGAATGTTTTCAACGACCTGACCGATTTGGACATCTACCGCTGTCATCACCTGAGTATACATATCCAGGGCTTTGCGCCAATAGGCATAGGGGGCAACGATCTTGTGTTTATTGCTCACAACAGGGGTAGGGAGCGTGGAAAACTGCTGAACGGAAGGATCATCGGCTATTCCCCCCACACAATACTGGAAGAACTGCTGGAAGACGTAATGTAAACGGGGGTGTTTGCGGCTTTCAAGACTCTGTTCCGATTCCCAGTTAGCGGGCACATCAGCGTAGCCATAATCAGGTGGCGTTGTTTGTGCGACAACTTGAGTGGTAAAGCCGAGAAAAGGTTTTTCGTTCAGTTCGTTGTAAAATTCATTGAACTGATTGACCTCAATTCCCCCCCAGAAAAATTGTTTATCGTGGGGATTGATGAAACCGACTGTTAGACAAAAAGGTTTTGAGTTACCTGACTTAGCGCGATTTTGCAGCCAACTGACCGCTTGAGTCGCGATCGCTGCGTCATCCATCGGTTGGATACTACCGACCACGCCAGGCGTTGAGGGAGTCGCCCCTGATCCTTGCCCAGCAAAGCCTACGGGGTCAGGCATTGATAAACCCTGAAAACCGTAGGGGTCGAGATAATCAAAAGCGGCCAGGGTAGTTGTGGCAGTCGGGAAATCCGATAAATGCCATTTGCCAACGTAGGGCGTATCGTAACCCGTTTCCCTTAATAGTTTTCCATAGGTGGGAAAAACAGGACTCAAGGGCGGTTGGGGGGATGTGCCAGCCTGAGCATTGCCTGGATTCGCTCGCGTTAATAGTGCCATCGTCTGTTGAGCGTACAATCCCGTCACGATTGTTCCTCGTGCTGGCGTACAATCACTAGCAGCAGTATAGTATTGGGTAAATTTCACCCCTTGCTGCCAGAGTTTATATACATTGGGCATATAGGCCGCTAAAAACTGTTCTTCGCTTTCAATTCCGTTAGGAAACGCCATCGGCGTAGGAAAACGTAACTCATCAACCAAGATGAAAATGATATTTGGGGGAGTGTTTGTGGTCTCTGAGGTCAGATTTTGATTGGTCATGATTGCAAGTAGTCCTATTTGTTTGTGAAAAATTGTGTTTAGGAATGCACAGTTGGTGACGACAAACCCTGAAGGGGATTGCCCGCTTCAACTTCCAAACGAGTCGCATTCAAAAATCGTCCAACGGCGCAGTAAAAACTAATAAGGGTCACAAGTTCAATAAACTGGCGATCGCCGAACTTGGTGCGAGCTTCGGCGTAGGTTTCATCGTCCAGCGTGGCATTTTGCTCTAGTTGTTCGCTGATTTTACAAACGAGATTCTCTTCAGGAGACAGAGACGTTACGGAAACAGAGTCAATAATGACTTTAATCTCCTCTGAGGAAAGTCCATTTGAGAGCGCGATTTGCGTATGCTGATGAAGTTCATAGTGGGCCTTTGCACAGGCTGCCTGCCTCAGAATCGCTATCTCCCGTAAACGTGGCGAAATACTGCTTGCATAAACAGCACTGACCATATCAGTCCAAGGCTTTAAAAACTGGGGAGCAGATGCAATCAGTCTATAAATAGCGATAGGGGGCAATGATCGCAGTCGCTCAACTACCTCCTGGGGAAGTTCAGAATCATCGGGAAGATGCAATGGGGGAATATGCATAATTAGAGTAATTTGTCTTTCGATAAACAAGCGCATCCGCTTGAGTGTCCGACTCTTTGTCTAACTATGGATTATAGGGAGAATTTGTATATATCACTGTAAATTAAGGTTTTATTAATAATTGTTCGCTATATAATTTCAAAATGGGTTATTGTCATAACTTTTTTCTAAAATATTGTTAATTTAGGACGCGAGACGGATGGAACCACCTCATTTCTATTACGTTGGATCTTGAGAAATAGTCTTTTGATGATTCATCGCCGCGATCGCGACTCCTAATAATAAAATTAATCCGCCAATAATCACGGTCAGGGGAGGAATTTCTTGAAAAATCAGCCAACCAAGGAAACTCGATCCCAAAGGTTCAAATAAAATGGCGAGGGTAACAATGGTAGGAGAAATCCAAGTTACTGCCCAATTAATGCTGGTATGACCAATCAATTGGGGAAAAATCGCCATTAATAAAACATAAAAGTAAACGGGGGCGGGATAGCTCAAATAGCCTTGCCCAGAAAACAGAGGAAAGGGAAACAAACACAACGCAGCGACGGTATAGGCAATGACGATATATTGGCCGATGCTTAAGCCTTGTTTTTGCGCCTCTCTTCCAAACAAGAGATACAAACTAGCTAACCAAGAACCAACGAGAGCTAAGGTATCGCCTAATAGGGGATTACTGTAATTTGCATTTCCTTGGGCATCACTGAAGGCAATCAGGAAGCCACCCATTAGGGCAATGAGAATCCCCGTAATCACTCGACGGCTGGGTTTTTCTCGCCACCAAAACCAAGATAGCAGGGCGACCCAAACGGGATTAGTTGTTACCAACGCAGTAGAAGCAGCAATGGAGGTAAAGGAGAGGGAACTGATCCAAGTGGCAAAATGGAGGGCTAAACAAATTCCTGCGGCGATCGCGTAATAGTAGGGTTGGGGCGATGGGTTAACGGGTCGGAGTTTACGCCAATTGGGAATGAGGACTAAAGCGGTTATCATCAACCGAGTCGCGGCTAAGAACAAGCTAAAGCCTACCCCTGAGCGATTAGCAGCACTCAAGGATAAGCGAATAAAAATGGCAGAAGTTGAGGTCATAAAAACCCCGATAGCCAAAATTATTCCCACTTGCCAACCCGAAGGTTTTTTGATCATTGTTTACTTAATAGGTATTGTTGAGAGCCTATTAACTGTTAATATCATTTTTTCTTGCTTAATTTTTGCATTTTATGTTTTGAGTCTGAATTATCTTCAAAATCAGTTCATTACCGTATTAGTTTATCACTCAAGTTAAAATAACGACGATAATAAATAGAAGCGTTCTTCTATAAATTACAACGGCAAGGAAAGTTATTAACACGACAGCAACAATTCATGAAAACGGCCAGCTTATCCTTGATCAAGCACTAACAGTTACTCACACCCAATCTGTTCATCTTATTGTTGTGATGGCTGATGACGAAAATATTGATCCTGAAGAAACTCCAACAGAAGTAGTTATCGAAGGAATTCGCCAAGGTTTATATGAAGTCTTCAATGGACAAATGATTTCCTTTTCCAAAATGTGGCAGGGGATTGATGCTGAATGAGCCATCATTTGTACAAATTTTTCTAATTACAAATTTATTAATCTAATCTGAAGTTTAAACAATATCAACCATTACGATAAACAGAACAATTATCAAGGGATTTGTGAATGTTGGGTTAATTGATAGCCACATCTCAGAACATAACTACATATTGCATTGAGAGTTATATCAGGATATTAACCAGCTACTATTTCGCGATCGCCGCTTCTTGACCATAGCGATCAAAATTGGGCAGGAGTTGACCAAAATACTGTATACCTTGGCAGAAAGCAGGAATGGCACTGGCAACGGTCATAGCAAGTTAACGTCCTAGTCACTATAAAAAATCTGTATTAATAAATCTTACAGTCCTGCATACAAAGATCTTAGTCTATGATTTTTATATTTATCATAGTTAAAAATAAATAAAAAGAAAGCAAGCTCTAAAATGTGATAAAGAGCTAAAAAGCAAAGCGTATATTGAGGATAGAACCTGAAGTCTCTTGAAACAAGCAAGTTTGTAAGACTTACGATTTTGTCAGTTTAAACTGGTATAAAAATAACGAAGTCTTTCTGCAAATTAAAATGGGACAATTACTATAACTCTTTAAGAAAATCCTGTAATTTTTTAAAAGATGGACAGCGTTTAGAACAAAGGTCTAAATCAAGCATTTTGGCCAACTCAACATTCATATTAGTGCTATAACGAGGTTTTCTATTTTCTCCTTTTGACAAATTGATTAATGCTTCTTTAGGTTTAGGTAGTAAATGAGGATTATTACTTGCTTCTCCTTTACCACGTCCAACGTGTTTTATTACTTGTGGATCAGACCAAAACCAGGCTTCTAATTCTTCGATAGGAATGCAAATATGCTTTTCAATATTTTGAAATTTTGAAATAGACTGTTCCAAATTTGTGCGTAATTTAACTTCATCATTGAGTGCATTATTGGTAGGATTACGGTCTAAATCATGGATAATAATAAAAACATTACATCCCTCATTCGATAAGGCCGCTACTTTTGCTGATAATTTTCGTCTCAGGTGGCTACAACCATTAGAAGACCATTTCTTAACTCTAGTTTTTTCTCCTAATATACGGCATACAATTTCACGAACTGCCTCACAATCCGTATTATCTTCAGCGATTAGGGCAATTAAGTAATTACTCATCCAAAATACCGCTATAGATCCAATCGCCTAAATCTCCCTCTTCATTAAGATACTCAACGACATTTTGAATTTCATCTGTAGCAAGTTTTCGCACAAAAGTTTGTCCATCTTGGCGATATACTAAATTGATTTTATTGGGTTGAGTCCAAGAAACAACTTGAGGAGAATGTGTAGATAGAATTAAATTTTGTCCATAAGTATAGGATTCAATTTCATTGAGTAATTTCTCTAACATACCTGGATGAATTTGCATTTCAGGTTCTTCAATAATTATCGTTTCTGTTAAAGATGAAGTGATAACTTCTAATAGAATTGATAAAACTCTAAGTGTTCCGTCAGAGAGTAATCCAACATTAACTTCATCTAAAAATACTTGGAGAAGATACTCCTTATCTTTATCAGTAAGAAAAAATTGTTGCTCAGTTATTTTTTTGCCAATTCCAACTCTTTGACAAACACTTTCAAGCTCTTCAAGGTCTTCTTTTTCTATAAGACGATGAATAAGCATCGGTAACCTAGACGATAGATCTCCCCCTGAAAGTATGGGAATAACTCTGGTACTATTTGCTATAACCCTTAAATATGAAGGCTGACGTTCAAGCCTTAGACGAGTAGGGCGCTTGCCAATAAGACGAAAACCTCTTAAGACGGAACGAACCCAGTGCATTTCACTTGGTAACTTTAAGCTTAAGTTTTCAGGCAAATTTGCTCGTTGTAGAGAACTAGTATTGCCAAGAATTACAGTGATTGGATTATCATCATTTTCAATAGTCGTTACTCCACTTTTAGTTTTCCAAATTGTTTCCTTATTTTCATCAAGATATTGACAGCATTCGTTCCATGAAAATTCTTCTGCTGTACCATCCTCTATCGAACTATTTAGGCTCAAGTCATCTTCTGAATTTATTTGTCTTAGCAGTTCATATCTATATACAAAACGACGACTAGTTGGAGACAAAACTTCAATCTTCAAGATACTGGGAATATTATTATCATCAAATGGTCGTAAACGATAACGATCAAGTCCAGTGGCAAAATTTGTAATCGCCATTAATCCTTCAAGAATAGCTGATTTTCCTGCACCATTACGACCAACTAAAACTGCAACACCATCATTCAAAGAAATCGTTACTGGCCCACCTAAAACAGACCAGCCATCAAGGGTAAAAGATAAAAGTCGTGGTTGGTTTGTCTCTGACACAATGATTTTCCTTCCAATACTGACTTTTCTATTCAATCTTAACTGACTATAGCGATGATCTTGAAACAAAAAAAGGAGCGGAAGCTCCTTTGAAGTTAGTTATTTCAGATAACCTTAGTAGTCGAAGTCGCCGCCACCGGGAGCACCTGCGGGAGCTTTTTCTTTTTCAGGTTTATCAACAACAATACATTCGGTGGTTAAGACCATACCTGCAATAGAAGCCGCATTTTGCAGCGCAGAACGGGTAACTTTAGCAGGGTCAACGATACCAGCCGCGATCATGTCGGTATATTCGTTGTTAGCAGCGTTGAAACCAGTGTTAAAGTCTTTTTCTTTAACGCGCTCAGCAACAACTGCACCATTTTGACCAGCGTTTTCAGCAATCCGTTTTAAAGGAGCAGGTAATGCACGAGCAACGATTAAACCGCCAGTTAACTCTTCGTTGGTTAAGTTAGCATTCGCCCATTCTTCGAGTTGGGGAGCTAAGTGAGCGTAGGTTGTACCACCGCCAGGAACGATACCTTCTTCAACAGCCGCTTTGGTTGCGTTGATAGCATCTTCTAAGCGGAGTTTGCGGTCTTTCATTTCGGTTTCGGTGGCAGCACCAACTTTGATCACCGCA
>CAYZWO010000062.1:0-23196 GCA_964482215.1 uncultured bacterium | reverse complement strand
ATGGTCAATATCATGCTCCGAAGGCTTGCTTAAAACTTTTCAAACACGTTCTAAGAATTTAGCTACAATAGGATTAAATTCTGAGTTATTGATTAAAAAAGCCCAGTGATTTCCTTGTATTTCTCGGATTTCTAAATTCGGTAAATACTGCTGATAGGGCTTTAATTGCCATGACCAACGATTAACACCTTGAGTTGGTTTGACTAATAAGGTAGGAATGTCTAAGGTTTTCGTTAAGCCCGCGATCGCCATTACCTCATCAAAAACTTCATCCCTAGCTTGAGTAACAAATTTACTGCTCCAAGTTCCATCAGCTTTTTCTTCAACTGAGGCTTGGAAAATTGCTTGCTGTAGCGGACTCCACCCTTGATATTCTGGTAAGGTTTTAGCAGTGGCCGCGATCACGTCATAACTAGAGAACGATTGGGTTAATTTTAAAAACGTTAGTACCCGATAAAGTAGCGGAAATGTTAACTTAAAAATGGGCGGAAAAGTACCGATAAAAAAGGGATCAACTAACGTTAGACTCTTAAATTTTTCAGGATTTTGAGTTGCCCAAAGACAAGCTAATTTTGCTCCCCAAGAATGGCTGACTAAATGACAGAATGACCATCCTAAATGATCTATAAGAGCTTCTAAATCTCCGAGGTAGTCTTTAAACTGATAACCTGTTTCAGGCTTACTACTTTCCCCATGTCCTCGCAAATCAGGTGCAACAATATGATAATTATCCGCTAAATAATCCCCTAAACTTGCCCAGACTAAACCATTATCGGCTAAACCATGTAATAACAGCAGAGGTGTTTTCCCCTGTCCCCATTCCCAATAACTTAATTTGATACTATTAATCTCTAATTCTTGTCGATATGCTGCTAGATTATTCATTTTTGACAACAAATTATTAAAAATTCAATTTAAACGGTTGAGCCTTTACAAATAATAGTAAAAAAATAGCATTTTTATTATTTCTCAAACTATTAATTAATTTAGTTAGTTGGTTAGGTACTTTATTAGAATATTAGTTAATAATTATCATAAAATCTTAAAAAAATAAAGATAATCGTTTAAATTCTTCGCAAGCAATTTTTAATGAATCAGGAGCATTTTCAAGTTTCTGTTGGGATTGACAGTGATTTACTAATTTTTCGACATAGGGCTTACAATCTGATTCTTTTAGTAACTTGTTATAGGTTTTCTTTTCGTCTTCATTAACTTTTTCTCCTGCCAAATAACTGATCCACGTTTCGATATTACGTTTAGGGATGAAAACTGCGATCGCTTCTTCAGGTTGTCGATCTGGTAAATTATTTGCTTTTAAAATGGAGCTTAATTGTTCTAATCTCTGTTGAACAGAAAGATTATCAGCATCGGTCATGACTACTAATGCAATAGCAAGATAATTACATTTTTGACGATAGGCTTTAACTTCAGCAAGGTATCTTTCACGTAAAAACTGTTCTCCCGAACCTTTTCCATTCGGATTAATAATTGATCGAAAATATCTACTATTGAAGCCTCGCTTGGCTAAAAAATAACGGGCAAAAACTTCTTGTTGTTTATCCTCACAAAGAATAACGATTTGAATCCGACGTTTACCCATTTACCCAACCTCGTGTAATTAATTCTGACATGGATAATCCTGATTCTTGGCTTTCTTGATTAGTAATCGGTTTAACTTTGACAGCAGAATTAGCTTGACGTTCAAACCAATAGCCAATGGGAGAAGCTAACAAATAATCAATTAATTGAGGATGATGGGAAATTAATAAAGCTTGAAGCTTACCTTCACTGCATAAGTCTTCAAGTTGAAAAAGCCAGGGTTGAATTTCGGGTAAAGCTAAAAAGTTTTCTGGTTCGTCAATGCAGAGAGTATAATCTTCTGATTCTAATCCATAAAAAAGAGAATATAAAATTACTAATACTTTTTGTCCATCAGATAGTTCTCCAAAAGTATACTCAATATTTTGATTTGATTCTTCTGGCTTAAAAATTAATTTAAGTATTAAAACTTTTTCGCTAATTTGTTCAAGTTTAAAGCTGATAAATCCTTCTAAAATATCTTGAAGTGATTTGGTTAACTGTCTTAATTTATCTTGATTATTACCAAAAATATAACGATACCAAGAGACATAATTTGTTAAATCTTTTTTTAAAATAGAATCTTCATGAGAGCTTTCGTTTTGAATTGAACTTGGATTTGTTTTTAAAAGTGTCAAATTTTCTATTTTATTTCTAAACCAAATTATTTTTTGGTTATTATAACTAGATTTTAGAAAACGAATTACAGATTGAAAAAAATTATATCTTGATGAATAGGAACTTATGCCATCATCAGAATAAATTTCTACTTTTTCCATGTCAGTATCAAGTAAGAGAGCTTCATTAAACCATAATTTTTCAGTACTGATATAGTTTTCAAAATGCTTTGGATTATTATCTACTATTATTTCAAGTCTATATTTGTAAACTCCATTATTACCTGATATTTCCAATTCAAAAACCTGTTTTTCCTTAGTCTGCCAACGAGTTAAATCTGACTGTTTAAAAACTTCTTCTACAGCATCGCCATTGCTAATCAATAATTGAAGCTTTCCTAAAACATCAAAAACAGTTGATTTACCTGTTCCATTATCACCTAACAATAAATTAATAGAATTAAAGTTCAACTCAAAATCTACTAAGCAACGAAAATTATCAACATAAAGACGTTTTAACATAATTTTCTAAAAAAATAATTAATTAAAATTGTTAATTTAGCATTCCTTAAAATTAATATTATTTTAAACCTATGGCAATCCTAACACCGAAAATGCCACAATAAATATTGAAGAATAACTTTGGATTGATATGAACTCAACGCCCCAGTCTCTTAGCGGTAGTGAAATCCGCCAGAAGTTTTTGACGTTTTTTAGCGATCGCCAACACCAGATTTTACCGAGCGCGTCCCTTGTTCCCGAAGATCCGACCGTACTATTAACAATCGCGGGAATGTTACCCTTCAAACCCATCTTTCTCGGTCAAAGAACGGCTGAATTTCCCCGTGCGACGACTTCTCAGAAATGTATTCGTACCAATGATATTGAAAATGTGGGACGTACCGCGAGACATCATACCTTCTTTGAGATGTTGGGTAACTTTAGCTTTGGGGATTACTTCAAAGAACAGGCGATCGCTTGGGCTTGGGAACTATCAACAAAAGTTTTTGGCTTACCTGCTGAAAGATTGGTGGTCAGTGTTTTTGAAGAAGATGACGAAGCCTTTGCCATTTGGCGTGATCAGATTGGTATTCCTGCCCACCGCATTCAACGCATGGGGGCAGACGATAACTTTTGGGTATCGGGGCCAACGGGGCCATGTGGGCCATGTTCAGAGATTTACTATGATTTTCATCCCGAACTCGGCGACGACAAAATTGATTTAGAAGATGATAGCCGATTTATTGAATTTTATAATTTGGTTTTCATGCAATATAATCGCGATGCAGAAGGTCAATTAACTCCTTTACAAAATAAAAATATTGATACAGGAATGGGCTTAGAAAGAATGGCTCAAATCCTACAAAAAGTTCCGAATAATTATGAAACTGATTTAATTTTTCCCATTATTGAAACGGCTGCTAAAATTGCAGGACTTCACTATCACAAAGTTGATGATAAAACCAAAGTTTCTCTAAAAGTTATCGGTGATCATATCCGTGCAGTGGTTCACATGATTGCGGATGAAATTAGTGCCTCTAATGTTGGGCGGGGTTACGTCTTGCGGCGTTTGATTCGTCGGGTTGTTCGTCATGGACGCTTAATAGGAATTGAGGGAGAATTTACAACTCAAGTGGCTGAAACGGCGATTCAATTATCCGAATCCGTTTACCCTAATGTGAGACAATGGGCAGACTTTATTAAACAGGAATTACAACGAGAAGAATCAGCTTTCTTAAAAACCTTAGAACGGGGTGAAAAACTATTAGCTGAAATTATCGAAAAACAGACAAAACAGATCTCTGGCGTTGATGCTTTTACCCTTTATGATACCTATGGTTTTCCCCTTGAATTAACACAAGAAATTGCCGAAGAGCAGGGTTTAACCGTTGATGAAGTCGGCTTCCAAGCAGAGATGAAAAAACAACAGGAACGCTCCAAAGCTGCCCATGAAACCATTGATTTAACAGTACAAGAAAGCCTAGATAAACTGGCAGAACATATTCATGCGACCGAGTTTTTGGGTTATACAAAGCCGCAAGTTGTGGCAACCGTTAAAGCCGTATTAGTTGAAGGGAAATCCGTCGAAGTCGCTGAAGCAGGAACGTCGGTGCAAGTTGTCTTGGATCAAACGCCGTTTTATGCCGAATCAGGGGGACAAGTTGGCGATAAAGGCTATTTAACGGGTGATAATCTGGTCATTCGCATTGACGATGTGAAAAAAGAATCGGGCGTATTTATCCACTTTGGTCGCATCGAACGGGGAACAGTTCAACTTGAAACGACGGTAACGGCAACCATTGATCGGGCCTGTCGTCGTCGCGCTCAGGCTAATCACACCGCAACCCATTTATTGCAAGCGGCATTGAAAAAACTGGTAGATGATTCCATTGCCCAAGCGGGTTCCTTGGTAGACTTCAACCGTTTACGTTTTGATTTCCATTGTCCCCGTGCCATTACCCCCGATGAATTGCAACAGGTCGAAGATCAAATTAATACTTGGATTGCCGAGGCTCACGATACTCAGATCGAAACCTTAGCCATTGAAGAAGCCAAAGCCAGGGGCGCGATCGCGATGTTCGGGGAAAAATACGGCGCAGAAGTGCGGGTCATTGATGTTCCAGGCGTTTCGATGGAACTCTGTGGCGGAACCCATGTGAATAACACAGCAGAAATTGGGTTATTTAAAATTGTCTCGGAAACTGGCATCTCAGCAGGTGTACGGCGCATTGAAGCCGTTGCAGGCCCGTCTGTGTTGGAATATCTCAACCTACGGGAAAAAGTGGTCAAAGATCTCAGCGATCGCTTTAAAGTTAAACCCGAAGAAATCACCGAACGGATTACCAGTTTGCAGAATGAGTTAAAAACCACTCAAAAAGAGCTAGAGTCGGCTAAACAAGAACTCGCAGTCGTTAAATCTGACCAATTGTTAACCCAAGCAGAATCAGTCGGAGAATTCAAAGTGCTGGTGGCTAATCTTGGGGAAGTCGATGCAGAATCTCTCAAAACAGCCGCCGAAAGACTCCAACAAAAATTAGGCGAAAGTGCGGTAATTTTAGGTTCAATTCCTGAAGCCGATAAGGTCAGTTTAGTCGCAGCTTTTAGCCCCGAGATTATTAAGACTAAACAATTACAGGCTGGTAAATTCATCGGCGCGATCGCGAAAATTTGTGGTGGTGGTGGCGGTGGCCGTCCCAATTTAGCCCAAGCAGGTGGACGCGATCCCAGTAAGTTATCTGAAGTTTTAGCAACTGCGAAAACTCAATTATTAGATAGCTTGAAATAGTTAAACGAAGGGGTAATAGATCTTGCCCCTTTTATTGTTTTTATAGTGGTCTTTAGGCTTAATACAAAATGTTGAATGGATCAATTTTTCAAAATTATTAACTACAAATATAAAACAATACTGCAATATTATGATCATTATTTTTCAAGCTTGTAGATATTTAATTAATTGTTGGATTTGTTGCTCAGTTAGAATTAATGGGATCTCTTGCTCAACTTGCGTATCGTTTTTGTCATTTAGACAATAATAATCATCTTTTTCTAAGGATAAATTAAAAGCAGAAAAGCAACGTTGCAAGGTTTGTTTATCCACTCCGACTGAACCACTAAAAATTTTACTCAGGGTGTTCGGACTTAATCCTGTTCGTTCACTTAATTGTTCTAGGGTTAAACGTTTAAAATTTTGGTCAATAATTTGTTGATTCCTCGCATGATGCAACTTGGCTAATCCTTGTTGGGTTAAGATTTTTCCTCGCTGGCGTTTTTCGACTTTTTTAAGCATTTTGCAAACAACCACCTATTTTGCTGATGAAAATTTTAGAACAAAAAAATGAAAAATAGGATAAAGTTTTATGAAATTTCAGATTAATTTCTGTGAAAATCAAGCCATGAAAATTAATTCACGGTTCGGTAATCATTTCAACAAATCTCATTGGTTGAGATCTGAGTGAGATAAATCTGACTATCTTATAAAACTTGATAGTTATCTGAGTTCAAACCTGAGAACACCTAAGTTATGACTGACTTCTTTCTGACTTATGACTGACTTTTTGAAGTGGCTCTAAAAAACTGGACAGAGAACGCGATCGCTGTGAGGCCATCCTAAGATTGACCATGCAAGATGCTTCACTCATTTCTACGGGGTGAGTTCTAGGCTCGTCAGATTACAAAAATAAGATATTTTTATCGCTGTCTTTGTAGTCTTGGGTATGAATTAAAAATTTTGGGTTCGGAGAGCGGATAGATTATCAGGATATTTTGACAAAGTTTGGGCTTAAGTTGGTAAAGTTGGGAATTTTCCCATGTTAAGGATTTTTGCGGAAGGTTGGAGGGGCTGGAGGTTAGGTGGGGCAGGGATTTGGGGAATTTTACGAATTTTTTCCTTAAGTTGGTAAACTTTGGTTGTCTTGGAAGCAAAATCAAAATACAGTGTTTCGTTAAATTCTTCAAATTTTCAGGAGTTTAATCATGGCACTTAAAAAAGGCAGTAAAGGTGATGAGGTAAAAGAACTTCAGGATCGTCTAAAATTGTCGGGCTTCTACATTGGTGCAATTGATGGCGTATTCGGATCTGAAACTGAAACCGCAGTCAAAAATTATCAAAAGTCTTTCGGACTAAAGGTAGATGGTGTAGTTGGCCCAGAAACATTTGATTTTTTACTAGGGCCTGGTTGTCCAGAACCAGAGTGATCGCTGTTCGTCTTTGGTGCGTTCACAGATCACGGCGCACCTTTTAAGTTTTCTTAACGTTGATTATCAGTTGAGAATTAGGAGTAATGAATCATTCCTTCTGCGGTTGGCTCAATTACTCGTATAAACGGCAAAATTTTTGAAAATAAAACAAAAAGTTATTGCAAGGTGATCACCACGTCAGCCAAAAACCGAAAGATTATTAAATCTTAAAAGTCTCTCAAAAATAATTAACCGCTATGAACAGTCTTAAAATCTTATTTTGTATAGTCGGCGTTGGTGAAATGATGGGGATTGCGATGGATTTAATTCTACCTAACCCGTTATTAGCCGCACCGACAAATGTAAACTGTCAATCTCCTGAAACCCAGACAGAGATGAATATTTGTGCCAGTCGTGAAGCCGAAACTGCGGATCGCAGATTAAACCAAGTTTATAAGCAATTGCAGTCCAAAGTTACTGACTCTCAGAGCAAAAAAGAGTTAATCGATGCTGAAACTGCTTGGATTAAATTTCGCGATCGCGACTGTCAATTTGCCGCAGGGCTGAACAGAGGTGGAAGCATGGCCTCAATGGTTCAAAGTCAATGTGTAGCAGATCTGACTCGGCAACGAACAAAACAATTAGAAGACTATATTAAAAACTTAGATTAGTTGGGCTAATAAGCTTGTATTTAACATTTGATAATAATGCTTCGCGTTAATTTGTTTCGATTTTCACCTATTCTATCAAGGAGTTAATTTAAATGTTTCTAAAAGCTATTTCCCAAACGTATCTAACCAAAATTTTTGTATCTCCCGAAACTCTTTCTGATGATGAAAAACTATTTCTTGAGGAAGGAACTGAGATTGAAATCCTTGATAATTATGAGGAATATGGAGATTATTATAAAGTTACGTTGATAGAAAAAGACGAAAAAAATACGTGGTTTGTTCTTAAAGAATGTGTAACCCTTCTTGAAAAATCTTCCACATCTAAATTTTCCCAAGAAGAACGTGTGCCAGATCCTGTGAAGCCCAAGGTTTATTATGATGTTTTTGAAAATCCTTCCACATCTGAATCTTCCCAAGAAGAGCGTGTGCCAGATCCTGTGAAGTCCAAGGCTTATTATGATAAAAATCATAATAAAAAAAATATACTTAATAAATTTATTGATGGAGCTGCAAAGTTCGCAGATCGATTCCACGGCACAGAGGTGAAACGAAATAGCGAATCGCAGAGATGGGATACTGTTACAAATGGATGTGCAGTTCCGTTAAACGACGCATTCCCGACACGAGGTAGCGAATCACAGAATGAGATGTCAGAGAATAAATCTACTTCTCAATTATCTGTTCTTTCAAGGTATCCTAATCTTGACTGCCCTGATAAAGTTCTGTTAAGTCAAAGGTTTAGTCTAACTGTCGAGCTTCTCATTGAAAAACCAGAAGACCAACCAGAAATGCAGGCTTTATTTATAGAAGATGCTCAAGTTGATAGACTACCTGAAATCGAAGTTGTATTAAGTGCTTCTGGATTTGATATTGAAGGTAGTAATACTCAAACTATTGAAGTTGAACGAGATGATGACTCAAGTGTGAGATTTGTACTTGTTCCTTCCAAATTAGGACAACATAAAATCAAGGTTCTTTTTTATCAGAATGGAAAACCAATTGGAAAAGCTGTTCGTAATATTTTGGTTTCAGAGCAAATCGTCGCAGTAGAGGTTCCGCAGCCGAAAGAGCCATCTGAACTAGAATTTAAAACATTACTAACAGTCCCTCCCCAGGATTTGGAGTTATTGATTGATCTTGAAGAAGATAACAAAACACTGTCTTTTAGCCTACATTCTGTAAAAGAAGAGATTGACTATCACCGTAAAAAGTGTGGAAAAATGACCTTGCAAGGTTCTCCTCTAGAGAAAATGCAAGCAGTCTATAAAGAAATGACCCAATTAGCTAGAACAATGCCTAAAACATCTGAGGATAAAAAATGGGCTGAACATCGTTTAGAATGTTTAGGCAATGAATTATGGGATGAACTTATTCCCCAAGCCCTAAAAGATGAGTATTGGAAATTTAAATCTCGTGTCACATCTGTTTTAATTACCTCTGAAGAACCCTGGATTCCTTGGGAGATGTTAAAGCCTTATCGCTTCAATGATGATGGTGAACAAGAAAATGATTTATTTTGGTGTCAAAAGTTTGCAGTTTCCCGTTGGTTATCGGGGGCAGGAACAGCAGATGAGTTAAATATTAAAACTGTAAGACCAATTGCTCCAACCGAAGTAAACTTGCCGTCTGTGACAGAAGAAATTGCTTTCATGGAGAAAATTTCTGGATTACGTAGCAGCGTAACACCTTTAGCCTCCTTTAGTGGTCGCACACAAGTACTGGACAGCTTGAAAAACGAAGACTTATCTATTCTGCATTTTGCTTGTCATGGTATGTTTGACTCAACTTCACCTAACAATTCTGCAATTGCATTGTCGGGCGGAACATTGTGTCCTTCAGATATTAAGATTCGTTTTATTGGTAAACGGCCAAGACCTTTAATTTTTATTAATGCTTGTCATGGGGGAAGGACAGAGTTTAGTTTTACTGGCTTAGGAGGCTGGGCAGAGTGTTTCGTTAATGCTCATGCGGGAGCTTTTATTGGCGCAATGTGGGAAGTTAGCGATAAACTAGCACTTCAATTTGCAAAGACTTTTTACACCGCTTTTTTAAGAGATAATCAATCAATTGCAGAAGCTTTTCGACAAGCGCGTGAAGATATTCGGCAGGCGGCTCCTTACAATTCTACTTGGTTAGCCTATACTCTTTATGCCGATCCAGAAGGCAAAGTAAAAACTTAACCGTTAAATCTGTTCATTTAGCTCAATTCAACACGGGAAATCTTTATGACACAACTTGACAAACTAACTGAAAAACTAGCGACATTCGATGATAATCAGCTATTTCTTCATCTAGGAATGAGTAGTGAAAGTGCTAGTGAAAGCCTCGAACAACCAACAAGAAGTACTTCGATTGATTCAATTGATCTGAACACCTATGAAATTACTAGAGGCAATATAGAACTTGTCAATTTTGGGCAAAGACTATTTAAGCGATTAAATAAAGCCTCCTATGAACTGTTATGTAAAGATCCGTTTGATGACGGTGAAACGCTGAAGAAATTAAACGATGCATTAAAAGATAATACCGAAAAAGCGGCTGGAATTCTTGCACCTATTTTAGTTGCTAATTTAGGGCTAACTCCTGCTATAGCCGCTATTATTGCCACTTTAGTTGTAAAAACACTATCAAAAGCTATTGCAGATGAAATCTGTTCTACATGGAAAAATAGTCTAGAAGCTAGTGCAAGCTCGTAGCCGATCACGTAGGATGCATCCCATGCACCTTTTACTTTTTTTTTTAACACTTTAATCTAAATTGCGATGCCTTACATTAAGCTAACATCTCCCGCATCATTCATTGCCCATACCGTCAGGAATTGTTATCGTTAGGACTTACGCATTGTCAAAAAACATGAAGTGTGCATTTAGGATATTTTGTATTGTATGCTACCAATTGAAATGATTTGAAAAGAAAATTTCAGGAATCAACCGCTATTTTTATCAATAGGCAACTTTGCTGAAATAGCCTCAAGTCTTGAATTTGCGTTGTTTCATAACTATTCTAATTTGTCAATGCGTAACTCCTAATCGTATCCAAATCAGAGCGATAAAAACCTTCAACAATCAACCAATAGATACCAAAAAACAGGGCAATCTTGGAATTTTAAAAAAATCTCTACCGCATAGGATAATAACGAATATAATCACCGTGTAAAGCATAATCTCGTTCATCTCGAATTAATGGCATATCCAGCCCCTTGAAATTAGCTGATAAAATTAAAAAAGAAACCAACCAAACAGCAAACCATGCTAAAAACCATCGAAAGCATTTATCAGGATGGACAAATCCGCTTCACCGAACCACCGCAAGATATTGGCGATCGCCTTAGAAACACTTTCATCCAGTGCGATCACCATCTTCTTGTTAATTAAACTTTAAAACCGCGATTATTTTGGTTTTTGAAAGAGCGATCACTGTTTTACCCTAGTGGACAAAAGATATAATCTATAGGCTATCAGTTCAAGCCATAAGTGAAGCCGTTATAACACTTCTTAGCCAGTTCAAAAAACTTTCAGCCAGAGAAAAATCTGAATTCCTTTCAGCAAGCCTGAGTCCGAATGGAGACCATGGCGATTGGAGTAATGACGATGTAGCCCTTTTTGCTGCTCAATTGTTTGCTCGTCTAAATGTAGAGGAGGAAGCAGATGAAGAATCCGAAGCCAGTTCGTAGTAGGGTCTGGCTCATTGATTTTTTTGCAGATCGAAACAGCGGAATGTGGGTTAAACAAAAAAACTAGCATTGAGTAAATCAACACTAGTCAGCAAGATCTGTTTAGTTTTACGATTTACCTACAAGAAATCTTGGAAAGCCAACGCTAACCGAATTATTTACATTTGAAAGTAAATGTGAATAATTCTAGTTACGTTAACCAACCAAGATTTTTAAAAACACAAAGGAAACCTCAAGCATTCACTGAGGACAAAGAAACTAGGAAACAGTGCGACCTGCGTGGTCAGTCATAAATCCCCAGAAGTGAAGAAAGCCTTGATTGGAAAATAGTTCAATTAAAACAGCAGATAAAAAACCAATCATCGCAAAACGGCCATTCCAAATTTCTGCTTGAGGAGTCCAACCAAAGAGCCAACGATTACGTTCAGGGTTTAAAGCGTCAGCATCGTTCGTGTTAGCAGGATTGTAAGAAGACATGTTAATAACTCTCCAAAATTGTGCTTATCATCAGGCGCAACTAAGCGCGAAGTAAACGATCTTTGTCACAGTCATTAATAACTAAGCTGTGCTTAATAATCGTTAATACTTAGAATGACAAAACAATGTTGGAAATCATGTTTTAGTCCACATTTTGTTCTGCATTATTTGTATAAATTGTTTTAAGACTAAAAAGTTTTTTAGGTATATATTTTTAGCTTTCACAATCACTATTTATTTCTATCTCTAGGGTGTCTTCATCAATAGAAATATACAGTACATTCGGCTGGCAACAAACCTGACAATCCTCAACATAGGACTGCTGAAGACCTGCACTGATATCAATAAAGGTTACGTTACTTTCGCCACAATACGCACAACTAAAATAGGAATTATCCTGCATTTTTACAAAATTTAACACTATTAATTTTTAAGGGTAGAATGTTGCTTGAACCAGTACCAAACCTTTTTAATGCCTTCCTCTAACCAAAGCATTACTAGATCTAACCACTCTAGAATGAGTTCTAAAGGATGTTTGATATAGCCGATGGGTTTAGCTTCTGCTTCGATCCAATCGGGTGTCGCTTCTAATTCTGTTTTAAAGGTATTGGCAGGGGTGAGCGCGATCGCGATTTCATCTTCCCACATTTCTTCAGGATTAGGAATCGTTAGAGTATTGGTAGTGGCTACAGGGGCCGTCGCCATCGAGCGATTAGAAACAGACGGAGGAACAGGACGACTGATTGTGGTACTTTTGCGGGACGTTTTTTGAATTTTGTGGGATTTAGAACTATTTAGCTTTTTGCGTCGAGGAATGCCTTGTAATGGAGGAGAATGCGGGCTTGCAGGTGAATTAACAGGGACAACTTCTGTTGTAACATCTACAAATAAATCTTCCCAAGTTAACCAAGGGTCTTCAATCTGAGTATTTGAGCCGTTTAAGCTATTTTGAGCGGGTTTAGCAAAATGAGATTGCTGAGCTTGTTGACCGAAAAAGTAGGCGATCGCGGCTTGAATCAAAACCTGAATCTGAAAGGGATCGGGGTCACGGGCTTCGATAGCTTGGGGACGAACAGGTAAATGGCTGGCTTCGGTTGGTGCAGAGGGAGAAAAAAGATGGGGTAAATTCGCAGGTGTTAATTGTGACCAAGAGACCTTTGCTAATACGTCCGTATTAAATCGCTGTAGCGCAGGAGGAATTTCTATATATTGGGCTAACTCCCCAGTTTTTTCTAAGGCGGATTCTACTAACGGAGAGGCTTGAACTTTTTGCAATCCCTGCTGAATTTGCTGAAAAAATTGCTGTTGCCATTTAATTTCTCGATTTTCTAGATCGGCAACCCGTTGATCCAAATTATCCAGTAACTTTTTATTGAGAACTAAAGCGGAAGCGGAAACAGGAACAATAGCAGACGGATTAAATTGAGGCAATTGGGGCTTAAATTCTTGGGTTTCTAACCAATGTAAGGTTTTCCAGAGCCATTGGACGGGTGGTAAAACCGTTTCATTTTTAGGATCAACTAAGGGAATCAAGCCCAACACTTTTTGAGATGTTGACCACTGTAAGCGTCTTTCGTACCAATAGTTTGCCAGTTCGGAACGCAATGCCTGTTGCAAGGTTTGTTGCTGTTCAGCAGAAAGGACATCCAGCACGTCATTGTCGGTGGTGGTTAATACCAATTGGTGCGTATCGAGAGAACAGGCAAGCCCATGAATAATTAAATCCTTGGGTCTCTCGGTGGCAAATAGATTTTTAATGGGAGTAGCTAATTGACTGAAGCCTAAGCTGGGTAAAGATTTTTGAACTTCCAAAGTAGATTGGTCGGAAAATGGAGGTTGAAGGGAAGCTTCTAACTGTTGTTGAATTTGCTCAAAAAACTGATGGGAAAGAATAATTTGCTTTTTAACGTTTGGTTCTTCTGAGGTAATCGTTTTAGGTGAGGAGGATAACTCAGGTAGTTCAAACCAAGGTTCGATGGTTGTTAAGACATTCTCTAATGGCTGATCAACGGGGGGATAGGAAATATGGTTATCTGCGACAGAAGACGGTAAAGCTTTCGTGGTTGTATTTGAAGAGCCTGCACCTAACGATGGCCCATTCCATTTTTGGGGATGTAATAGCCAATAAAACGGCGATGCTAGGATTTGCGCTCCCCACTCTGCTGCAACTTTAAGATGCCGAAAAGTTTCCCCCAAGCGATCGCGGAGTTGTAAAGACTGACGATTGAGGAAATTAAAAAGACGACTTTTATAAGGACGGCTAGAGACTGACATTGAATTGCGGGGATAGCCTAACAAAATCAAGAAATATCAGCACTATCCTTACATGAGTAAAATAACAGAATTATTTTTAACCCAAGGTAGCACCTCATCTAAGATTAACAGGAATTCTCACGATTCGGGCCCTTGTCCATCAGGTTTTAAATAAGGTTTACAAGGCTAAAAGGTTTTATTCCTTTGGCGTTTCATCCATTGCAATTTGCGGCAAGATCAGCACGTAGCGATAACCCGCTTCAGGTGAACCTTGAATAACGACTTTTCCGCCATGACTTTCAGCTAAATAACACCCTAACAATAAGCCTAAAAGTTTTTGAGGTTTATCTTGACCTTGATTCGGTGCATCGGTTAATTGCAGCAGAATGGCCTCTAGAGAAACAACGGTTAATGCCTGTTCTTTGACGGGAGGATGTAGTTCAGCTAACACTCTAAAATCTTGAGTCTGCCCCTGATCCCCTAAAAAAGATAGCGTGGACTGATCAACCGAATTATCCGATTCAATGGTTAATGGTGGTTGCCAATGAATATGGGGTAAACCATCTCCGACCCAAGGGTGGTACATCCATAGAGCAATATGCAGACTTTGGAAACGACGGGAAATATGAACGCGAATTTCGCCGCCGGGTTCTGAGGCATCAATAATACTGATGACTAAATAGTAGAGAGCTTGATGAACTTTGGTTTTATCCAATAACCAAACCCGTTTACCGGGTTCAATGGAGAGGCGAATTTCTTGGCGTTTTTGTTTGGCAATTTCCGATAAACTGTTTAATGCTTTTTGGGCTAACATTTCCACATTAATGGGCGTTAACTCCAATTGGGAAGAAGTTTCTTCTAGTGCCCCAATTTTTAACACTTCTTCGACCAGTACGTTCATATACTCGCCGCTACGATGGATAATTTCTAAATATTCTCGTTGTTTATCGTTGAGTTTGCCAAATACCCCACCTTTAAGCACGCTGGACATCCCAATCACGGCGGTTAAAGGGGTGCGAATTTCCTGGGTGAGTTGATTCAGTAATTTCAGTTTGATGTGATCCAACGATCGCATGAAATCACTTTTTGGGGTTACTTCGGGATGTTCCGTCAAGGGCGCGATCGCCGAGGATAATTTTCTTTCGAGAAGATGGGCTTCCTGAGTAATTTCTGTTTGTCGTCTAAACCAGTAATTCCGCTCAAATTCCCCCATGCACCAACGGGCGGTAATACTTAAAAATTCAAGTTCACGCAGCGTAAAGTGCCGAGTGCTTAAATCCATTAAGCTTAAACTACCGATACATTGCCCTGCGGCGGTAATAAGGGGAACACCTAAGTAGCTGCGAATACCGTAATCCTGCGTTAAGCTACTTTCCGCAAAAACTGTTTCTCGCCAGGTATCTTCAATATTGAGACATTGCTGACTATCGACGACATAGGTACAAAAGGCTTCCTGGCGGGCAAGTTTGCGTTCACTCGCTAACCGATTCATTAAACCCAGTCGGGATAAGCCAATCGCCGATTTAATCCAGACTTGATCAAACACCATAAGCGTTAAGATACAAATGGGACACTCAATAAAACGAGCCGCCATTTGCGTCGCCTCATCAAAAATGGGAACGGTTTCCATTTCCAATAAGCCGAGATTTTTTAACGTCGTCACTCTTTTCTGTTCACGCACAGTCGGAGATAATCCATCTAATTTACAAAAAAGACGGTTGGTCATCTCTGTAGCCGCGATGGTTATCCCGAAGTCAAGGGTGGGTACGTGCATCGTCAATCTTCTCTTAGTCCAACATGGGGAACAGGAGTTAAATCAACCTACAGGGCTTCAGCTTATTAACAGTTATCAATAAAAAGATTGTCATAGGCTGAGAGGATGTTAGTAGTTGCTAGCGGGTGATCTGGTTTTAGTATTCCCGAATACGACGAAGAACAAACATTTTTTAAAAAATTTTTCTTAATGCTTTTTCAGTAAATTTTCTAGGTGCTGCCGTTCTATCGAATTCAGTTCTCGCCATTCCCCCGTAGACAGACCTTGTAAATTCAGTTCGGCCAGGGGCTTACTAAATTTCCGAGTAGGGGCTGAAGATTCTAGGGCGATCGCAACTCGAACCAAGCGGAGGGTAGGGAAACCAATGGCGGCGGTCATCCTTCTGACTTGACGATTACGACCTTCGGTTAAGGTGATTTCTAGCCAACAGGTAGGTACATTTTTGCGATAACGGATGGGCGGATCTCTAGGGGGGAGGTCCGGATCAGGATCTAAAATTTTGGCGATCGCGGGTCGAGTCCGATAATCCTGAATCGTTAACCCTTGGCGCAGGGGGTGGAGGTCGGCATCGCTGGGAATTCGTTCCACCTGTACCCAATAGGTGCGGGGGTGGGCAAACTGCCGATGGGCTAAACGGTGTTGTAAACGACCATTATTAGTTAACAGTAATAACCCTTCACTGTCGTAATCTAGGCGACCGACAGGATAGACATCAGGAATATCAATATAATCTTTCAGCGTGGGACGAGGAGCCTCGCCTGAACTAGTATCAGTAAATTGGCACAGTACCCCATAGGGTTTATAAAACAGAATGTAATGAAACATGGGCAAAAAAAAGATTTAAACCAACCAAAGCATTGATTTAAATCATGGTAATTCCTATTGGGGTTAGCCTCTTAGGGCTGACTTATAAGGGGAGCAGATTATGAATGAGGGGTACACTGTCCACAATCATGGCCAAGCAGAGCAGCATCATGTAGAAAATCGAGTATTTAAACAGCGATCGCGCCAAGTCCTTATCTTGAGGAGCCTGCTTCACTTGCCAAGCTTTAACGATAAATTGATAACCTAAAATCACGGCAGCAACAGCGTAAAAAACACCAGCTTGATGCAAGGGATACACCAACAGGAAACTTAAGGGAACGACTAATAGGGTATAAATCCAGATTTGTTTAACCGTCGCTTCTTCCCCTTCGATGACAGGTAACATGGGCACGTTAACCTGAGCATAGTCATCTTTGATCATCAAGGCTAAAGCCCAGAAGTGGGGAGGAGTCCATAGGAAAATGAGGGTAAATAATAGCCAGGGTGTCCAACTGAGATCCCCTGTTACGGCGGCCCAGCCCACGAGAGGCGGAATCGATCCTGCGGCTCCCCCAATGACAATATTTTGCGTAGTATGGCGTTTGAGAAAATGGGTATAGATGATCATGTAAAAGGCAATACCCGATAAGGCCAAAAATCCACTGAGGAGATTGATAAAAACCGCAAATAAACTAAAGGAAATAGCTCCTAAAATCAGCCCAAAAATGAGAGCATGGCGGGGTTGTACTCGACCTGATGGAATGGGGCGTTCCCGTGTTCTTAACATTTCATAATCAATATCTTGATCATAAATGCAATTAAAGGTCTGAGCCGATGCAGCCGCTAGGGTTCCGCCTAATAAGGTAATAAAAAGTTTAAATAAATCCACCCGTCCTTCCGATGCAATCCACATTGAGGCGGCTGTGGTAATTAATAACAGGGGAATAATACGGGGTTTTGTTAATTGATAATAGCTTTTAACCACGTCTAAAAAATTTTCGTGGCGACGCTCAAGTTTTGTAATAATAACCATTGTCAATTTTTAGAATAGGAATGTTGAAAATTTTAAAGGGAATCGCTGGTAATCAGGGCTTGATCGTGGGGAACACTAGGGCGATCGCGATTCGGTTGACGATTGCGTAGGGCAAGGGTGGTAAACGCCACTAAGGTTCCAAATAAGGACGCACCCATTAAATGATGGGCGACCGTTAAGGGTTCCACCTGAAGATGTAAGCGGAGCGTTGCGACCCCTAACAGGATCTGGAGAGTAATCAGTCCCGCCAAGGTTAAGGCTAATTGCTGAAAAATTGGCTGAATACTAGAACTCCGTAAGGCCATTACAATCAAAATCAGGGTTGCTAAGGTTGCGGGAATGACACCAATCAAGTGGCTATTCATCACACTGCACAGTTCCGTCAGCGCAACATTGAGGCATTGATGAACGGCCCAACGAGAGCCAACCAGTCCGCCTAACAAACATTGCAGATAAACGAAAACCGTTGCTATCATAGCGACTCCACTTAAGCGGCCGCTTCCCTCAAAGGACTGTTTCGGTTGTAAACAAAGCGCGATCGCGATCAAACTGGCAAAAAAGAGTAAAGCTGTTCCTAAATGGGCCGTCACGATGTCAAAACGAAGTAATTGGGTAACGGTTAAGCCCCCTAGTACGCCTTGAAAAAGGATTAACCCCAAAGCTCCCACCGAAGCCCAAGGTAACCAAGCAGGCAGCGATCGCCGAAACCAGATACTTAAGCCCACTAAGCCCAGGGTACTCAGGCCAATTAAAGCCGCATCCAGACGATGGAACCATTCCAAAAATACCTGTAAATTCATTTGTTGGCTGGGTATCCATTGTCCATAGCAGAGGGGCCAATCGGGACAGGCTAAGCCCGCATTCATTACCCGTGTCGCACTACCGACCGCCATTAACAGCAAGGTCGCGATCGCGATTTTCCAGACCAAGCGGCGCATCCAAGTCTGGATCGGAGAAGAAGAAATCTCCTCATGACGTGGAAGAATTGATTCTGTCATAGCCTCCCTAGTCTTACTATTCCAAGTACGTCAATCGTTAGAATGGATTGAGGTTTTACATACTGTCCGATTTTATCGAAGTCTTTTAAAATTAGGTATGAATGCCCACAAAATTTCTAAAATTCTTTAGATTTTCCCTGGGATCAGGCACAGCAACAGCCAATAAACCGTAATCTTTTAACAAAACGCAAACAATATTCATCGATATTGCAGCCTAAACGGAATACCAATCGTCTAAATCGGCCACCCGATCACTTTCCTCATTTCTAACTTCGTCAAAATTGATAATCATAGTTTGGTGAACATTGCGTTGTTGCTGTTTTCTCTGTTCTATGTCACGGACGGTCATAAATTGGGTTTCACTAGAGTCTGCTAAATCTTCCTTAGAATTAGCTTCTCCTAAGCGAGCAATCATTTGTTCGTGGGCATCAAGAATATCCAGAATGGCGGCCTCGGAAGACAGGTCATCACTCGCGGAATAATTTGAGGATAAGGCGGTTTGTACATTGCTAGAATCTTCCGCAGGGGCACTAAACGACGCAATCATTTGTTCATGGGCATCGAGAATATCCATTGTTGTCTCGCAGACGGGGATAGATGCAGCCCCAGAAGTAGGAGAATGAGCAATTAAACTATCATAGGTATTCAGTAAATCAATAATTTTCTGCTTTAAAGGACTAGACGCTAAGGTTTGGGCAACGGATGCCGTTGATTGAGAACTAGAAGCATTAATTTGAGATAAAAGTTGATAAATAATTTTTTTAAGCGTAGAGACTAAATTGTCGGTTGTCAGCTTGGAATAACTTAATTTCTCTGCCCCTAAGAAATCTTCAATTTCTTTTAGAATTGATGGCGGCAGGGATGCATTGGAGGCTTGATGGCTACTGTTAGCTAAAATTTGATTAATAATTTTTTTAATAGTAGGGACTAAATTAATCGCTGTAATTTTGGAATTAGTTAATTTCCTAGATTGCAAAAATTCTTCCATTTCTTGTAACGAAGCTTGATAAACGCGAATAGTATCAATTGCTTTATCAGAGAGTTCTTTGACAGGAACTTTTGTGCCATCGTCCGCATCTTTCACGGGCAGTAATTTTTCTAGCTCCAAAACAAAGCCTGCAAAAGCAGTATGAGCATCTATTTCATAGAGATCAAGCGGTGTTGATTTACGGAGGGGATCGCGTCGAATGGCGGCAATTCCCTGAAGAACAGCGGCATGGATTTTGTCTTTGATTTCTTCAGCCTTTTTTAATTGATATTGCTTGCCTTCTTCGCTGGAAACATACATGGCGGGTAAACGATTGAGGGCATAGGTACACACTTCTGCAAATCCAATGAATTTAGCCATATTCACAGGAAGCTTTTGCATTTCTCGATAAGCTTCTTCTTTGACGAGAAATTCCATTAAATTAAAACAAACAAAATTTTCTTTATTTTTAAATCCCTGGGCCTTATTAATTAATTTTTGCAATTCAATTTGATTGATTTTGTTAACATCCATGTTATAAACAGGGATTAAGGCTATAACAATATCTTTCACTAAAGGCGCATAAAGTTCCTGACGATTCAGATTTTTTACAATACGAATCAACGAAGATAAAACACGATTAATATCGGGGGTATTCTGGACAACCTCCTTCAACAGTTCTTCTACAGGATGACGATCTAAAATTGCGGGGTCATTTTCCCAAACATCTTTGACCAGACAATAGAGCATCTTTTTAACTCTGGCGGCTTCTTCATGGTTCTCTAAATTGATGGCGACTTGGGATAATTTATTTAACGCTAAATTCATGGCTGTCTCCTAGCATCAATCTCCCTAAAATTGTGTTGTTTACTGTTAAGAGATCAAAGAAATAACCCGATTAATGATCTCGATTACAATCCGAAAAATATTGCTTGAATGAAGATTTTTAATAATTTCTATTTTCTATTATAGTGAGTGATATATGGCTAAAGCGGCTAACGTGTCTGAGGTTTTAAACTGTGAGTGTACCTGTTGCAAGCTTAATTAATCCTGAAATTCATAAGCCTGCCCGTTATTTGGGTAACGAGTTAGGTTCTGTCCACAAAGATTGGCATAGCGCGGTGGTGCGGTGGGTTTTGACCTATCCCGAAGTCTATGAATTAGGGGCTTCTAATCTAGGGCACATTATTCTCTACAACATTCTTAATACTCAACCCCGCCAACTCTGCGATCGCACCTATTTACCCGCCCCCGATCTCGCCGCTAAGTTACGGGAAACCCAAACCCCTTTATTTGCCCTAGAATCCCAGCGATCGCTCGTCGAATTTGACATCTTAGGGTTTAGCTTGAGCTACGAACTAGGGGCGACCAATATTTTAGAAATGCTGGATTTAGCCCAAATTCCCCTCACCTGGCAAGAACGGGAAAACGGCAATTATCCTCTCATTTTTGCAGGGGGACAGACGGCGACCTCTAATCCCGAACCCTACGCTGACTTTTTTGATTTTATTGCCCTCGGTGATGGGGAAGAATTGCTACCTGAGATCGGTTTAGTTCTTGAACAGGGCAAACAGCAAGGGTTAAGCAAAGAAGCCTTATTGTTGGATTTAGCCCAAGTCCCTGGGGTTTATGTTCCCTGTTTCTATGATGTCGCTGCCGATGGTTCCGTTTATCCCAATCGCCCCGATGTCCCCCAACGCATTTTACGCCGCGTCGCTACGCCTATTCCTGCCTACTCTATTGGTCTGGTTCCTTTCGTGGAAACAGTACACGATCGCCTGACTATCGAAATTCGTCGCGGATGCACCAGAGGTTGTCGTTTTTGCCAACCAGGGATGTTAACGCGCCCTGCCCGTGATGTGGAACCTGAAGCCGTCATTGACGCGATCGCCGAAGGAATTCGTTCAACGGGCTATAACGAGTTTTCCTTACTGTCTCTAAGTTGTTCCGATTATTTGGCCTTACCTTCTGTCGGATTGGAAATTAAAAATCGACTACAAAACGAAAACATTTCTCTCTCCTTGCCCAGTCAACGGGTAGACCGCTTTGATGAAAATATTGCCAATATCATCGGTGGAACCCGTCAATCGAGCCTAACCTTTGCCCCCGAAGCGGGGACTCAACGGATGCGGGATGTGATCAACAAAGGGCTAACCAATGAGGAGTTACTGCGCGGCATTAAAACGGCGGTAGAACAGGGATGGGATAAGGTCAAACTCTATTTCATGATTGGTTTGCCTGGGGAAACCGATGTAGATGTGCTGGGCATTGTGGAAACGGTGCGCTGGTTGCGTCGAGAATGTCGGATGCCCAAACGTAAACCCTTAGAATTTAACCTCACGATTTCCAATTTCACGCCCAAACCCCATACGCCTTTCCAGTGGCATTCGGTTTCAACGGCTGAATTTATTGCCAAACAGGAATTGTTAAAAGCCGAATTTAGGGGGATGCGCGGCGTTAAGGTGAACTTTACCGATGTTCGCATCTCGGCGATGGAAGATTTTGTGGGTCGCGGCGATCGCCGATTAGTTCCTGTTGTCCGTCGTGCCTGGGAATTAGGGGCAGGCATGGATGCCTGGTGGGAAAGTTTAGATAAAGCCTATGGAGCCTGGGAGCAGGCCATTGAAGAAAATGGACTGGGCTGGAAATATCGTCAGGTAGAAACGGGCGAATGGAATATTTTTGACGCAGATCAAAGCGAATCGCCCACTCAAAACTATGACGCGCCCCTACCTTGGGATCACTTAGATACAGGAATTGATAAACAATGGCTCAAGGATGACCTGATCAAAGCTTTAGAAGCGGCGACGGTGCCTGATTGTTCCTTTGAAGGCTGCTCTCATTGTGGAGTCTGCGGCCTCGACTTTGGCCACAATATTGTTGTGCCTCCCTTACCCATTCCCGAATTTAAGGGGCAATTCCAACCCAACCAGAACCGAGTCCAGCGTTTTCGTGTCACCTTTGGCAAACAAGGCTCAATGGCCTTAGTCAGTCATTTGGATTTAGTGCGGCTCTTTGATCGGGTGGTTCGTCGTGCGGCCTTACCCATTGCTTTTACAGGTGGATTTCATCCAGGCCCCCGTATCGCGATCGCCAATGCTTTACCCTTAGGGGCAACCAGTAGCCATGAATGGGTTGATTTTGAGTTAACGGAATCCTTGGATCTAACCGATTTTCAACAACGATTAAGTGCCGTTTTACCTGCGAATATTCCCATCTATCAGGTAGAAGAATTGGATCTCAAAACGCCGTCAACAACTCGTTTATTAGACCGAGCCGAATACTTAATTACGATTACTGCCCAAGAAGCATTTCCCCTGACTCAGTGGCAAGAATGGGTTAATGCGATTAATCAGTCAACCGAAATCTTATTTGAAAAAACGACAAAATCGGGAAAAAAAGTGACGCTTAATTTAAGAGAGCAATTATTCTCCTTATATTTAGTTTCTGATGAAGATCAAGAAACGGATTGCGTGAAGCTTCATTATCAAGGAAGTTGCCGCAATGATGGGACTTTATTACAGCCTGATCACGTGCTTTATATGTTAGAAAAAGTGGCTAATAAATCTTTTCAATTAGCCCATATTCATCGAGAAAAAATGTTCCTTGCTGATATGTCTAATTCTGACTTTTCCCGTTAAGTGCGAATTGCAAGCTGCCAGCCTTGACAAAGA
>CAYZWO010000061.1:0-23778 GCA_964482215.1 uncultured bacterium | reverse complement strand
TTAATCGCTCTCCTTCTTTAAGCACAAATGAACTACCCTAAATGGGATGCACCCAACAGTAATTCTCTATTTTAATAGGTAAGACTACTCTAGAATACTCGATTGCAGATTAGTTTTTATCATTTTCTATATTAAAAATAGAGAACTTCTCTAAGATTTTAGAATTGGTAGGAATATTGTGTCTTAAAACATTGGAAAATATAAAATAGTGCGATTAGCTACAGGAGAGATTTCATGTCGGATAATTTCAGAAGTCGTGTGGTAACCCAAGGAACGCAGCGTAGCCCCAACCGTGCCATGTTAAGGGCTGTGGGTTTTAAAGATGACGACTTTAACAAACCTATTGTCGGGATTGCCAATGGATATAGCACCATTACGCCTTGCAATATGGGCATTAATGAACTAGCAAAGCGGGCTGAGACGGGAGCAAGAGAAGCTGGCGGGATGCCCCAAATGTTTGGCACTATCACCATTAGTGATGGAATTTCGATGGGAACGGAAGGCATGAAATATTCCCTCGTTTCCCGTGATGTGATCGCCGATTCCATTGAAACTGCCTGCAATGGGCAGAGCATGGATGGAGTCCTAGCGATTGGCGGTTGTGATAAAAATATGCCAGGGGCTATGATCGCGATCGCGCGGATGAATATTCCAGGCATTTTCGTTTACGGCGGAACCATTAAACCAGGTCATTACGATGGCCAAGATTTAACCGTTGTTAGTTCCTTTGAAGCGGTTGGCCAATACAGTGCTGGTAAAATTAATGAAGCCACGCTAACGGATATTGAGCGCAATGCTTGTCCAGGGGCAGGTTCTTGCGGCGGGATGTTTACGGCGAATACAATGTCCTCTGCCTTTGAAGCGATGGGAATGAGCCTGCCCTATTCTTCCACCATGGCCGCTGAAGATGCAGAAAAAGCCGATAGTGCCGAAGCCTCCGCCAAAGTTTTAGTCGAAGCCATTCGCAAACGGATCTTACCTAGCCAGATCTTAACTCGTAAGGCCTTTGAAAATGCCATTTCTGTGATCATGGCCGTTGGGGGATCAACCAATGCTGTCCTCCACATGTTGGCGATCGCGAATACCATCGGGGTGGAATTAACCCTAGATGACTTTGAAACCATCCGTCATCGTGTCCCTGTCTTGTGTGACCTGAAACCCTCTGGCCGTTATGTCACTACAAACCTGCACGCAGTCGGTGGGATTCCTCAGGTCATGAAAATCTTATTGGTTAATGGGGTATTACATGGCGATTGCTTAACCATTACAGGTCAAACCATTGCCGAAGTCTTAAAAAATATTCCCGATGAACCTCCCAGCAATCAAGATGTGATTCGTCCTTGGTCTAACCCCGTTTACAAAGAAGGCCACTTAGCCATTCTCAAAGGGAACTTAGCCCAAGAAGGTTCCGTTGCCAAAATTAGCGGCATTAAAAATCCTCAAATTACTGGCCCAGCCAGAGTTTTTGAGTCCGAGGAAGATTGTTTAGCGGCTATTTTAGCAGGCAAAATCCAAGCAGGTGATGTGGTCGTTGTCCGTTATGAAGGCCCCAGAGGCGGCCCTGGGATGCGGGAAATGTTAGCCCCCACTTCTGCCATTATCGGTGCAGGTCTAGGCGATTCCGTTGGTTTAATCACCGATGGTCGTTTTTCGGGCGGAACCTATGGTATGGTTGTCGGTCACGTTGCTCCTGAAGCCTACGTTGGCGGCAATATTGCCCTAGTTCAAGAGGGAGACAGTATCACCATTGATGCCCATCAACGCTTGTTGCAATTAAACGTCAGCGAAGAAGAACTTGCCCAACGTCGTGCCAACTGGAAACCCCCTCAACCCCGTTATACCAGAGGCGTTTTAGGCAAGTATGCAAAAATCGTTTCCTCTAGCAGTTTAGGGGCTGTAACGGATTTGAACTTGTTCTAAACTTCTACTTCTTAAGGCTCTCTTGTTCAAAACAACGATTAATTCTAACAGGAGAGCCTAAGATTTAATTTTACTTAGTGAATTTTTACTTATAATAATCCAAGCAATGACAACAGAAACTCATGATTGTTCTCGATATATAAGAACAACAAGCTTACTTAATGCAAAACAAGAATTAATACTTCCAGACTTCGGTGGAATTAGACACATTTCCAAACAAGAAGCATTAGAATTGGCTCAATTAATAAAAGTAAGAAAACCTCAAGGGCATTCATACGAAAATATTCTTTACTCTAAGCGTGCTGAAGATCTGTCGGAGAAAACAATGAGAGTATCAAGTAGATAATGCTCTTCTATAAAAGAATAAAGTTCAATAGGATTTTAGATTTGTTACATGTAACATTGATGACAGAAAATTATTTACAAGAAAGAGCTAAAAGGGGAAATCGAGAAAAATATGAAACAATTTTGGCCAAAGTTCCTGATGTTGAGCCAGAAGCCTATGACCAATTGCCGACTGTCTAACAATTCACTTGAAATTTTACGCTGTAACCTTACTGACTTGTAAATCCTGAATTGTCGAAACCATCGCTGCCATCAACGGTTCGGGCGAAACAGCAAAGGGTAAACGGTGAATATCAGAATTCGGCTGACAGGTAATTTCTGCAACCTTTTGTAATTCGGCTAGAGTGATTTGATTTAAACCCAGATCGCTTAAGGTTTTGGGTAAACCAATTTCTGTGTAAAACTTCAATAATTGTTGCCGAGCCGTGAGAGCTAATTGATTTCCCGCCACCATTTCCTCTAATCGTAATTGCACCAAAATACCATAGGCGACTTTTTCCCCGTGTAAGACATCGTGGGCCGCCAAAAGATGGGTTAAGCCATTATGAACCGCATGGGCAGCAACCGTTCGACAATTTGCACCACCTAAGCCCCCAATTACGCCTGCTAATAAAACAGTGGCATCCACGACTTCTCGCCAGGTTTGGCCGCCAGGTTCTTGCAACGCTGCAACGGATTTTTGTAAAAGCAGATCTCGTAAAACTCTCGCCTGTTGAACTGCTGAAATCGTTAAGGTATCGCTAGAGTGCCCACTGCTGACGGAGGCTTCATACCATTTCGCGATCGCGTCTCCAATGCCTGCCACCAAAGTCCGTTGAGGAGCCTGTTGAATCAGGTCATAGTCAAGAATTAACAGATCAGGACATTTGGCTAAAGGAACATCATATTGAAAAGCTCCTTCATCGCTATAGACATTGGATAAGGCTGTCCAAGCGGCACAGGTTGCCCCAGAAGTCGGGAGCGTCACAATAGGCAATTGGCAACGGTAGGCCACTAATTTCGCGGTATCTAGAGCCTTACCGCCACCGACACCGATAATAAAATCCGCCTGATGGCTTTCTACTGCTGCTTGTAAACTCGCCAAAGACCTTTCCGAACAATCGGGAGTATAACTCTGTTGCGCTGCCGTCAACTGTTGATTTTGAAAAACTTTGTTTAAGGGAGCTTCAACAACTTTTAAGGTATGTTGTCCCCCAATCACTAGGGGTCGTTTACCAAGAGACGCGATCGCCGTTCCCGCAGAAACCAGCGAAGATCGTAAAACTTGACTCGGTGCAATACTCAACGCAGAAGAAATAGCCGTAACTTTGGACGAATTTTTAACAGTTTTTGACGACATCAGGCAGCAAAAAAGAAGAAAAAGACTTAGGATCAAAGAAACGAATCAGAGGTTACTCAACAACTATCGTTTAAAAAATCCCTCTATTAAAAATAACATTCAAAACATGATTTCGTCCCTTCCCCGTTCTGAGCTTGCCCAAGATCGTTTTCACATTGGTTTTGCTCCCCTTTCTCTTGATGAAGTTTACCGATTAGCTGACGATCCCCGTAATGGCGCGATCGCGTTAATGAGTGGCACCGTGAGACAACAAACCGATGGCAAGGCGGTTGAATATCTGGAATATCAAGCTTATGAACCGATGGCATTAAATATTTTTAAACAAATTGCGGCTCAAATTCGGCAACAGTGGCCTGATACCAATCGCATTGTTATTCATCATCGGGTAGGCAGTTTGCAAATCGGAGAAATCAGTGTTTTAATTGCAGTTGGTTGTCCTCATCGTAGTGAAGCCTTTGCTGCCTGTCGTTACGCGATCGACACATTGAAGCATCAAGCCCCGATTTGGAAAAAAGAGCACTGGGCCGATGGGTCTAGCACCTGGGTCAGCATCGGAGCCTGTGAAGAAAATGGGCGTTGCTGAATTGAGCGATGAATCAGTAGGAAATAGGTACTTCTTGAAACTTGAGATAATGAATTAATAAACGGATAGAATATCCTAACATTTCTGTCGACTTAGAATAGCACAATGTTTTGCGATGCAATCGGGCAAGATAATGTCTTAAACGGGTGTTCTCTCCCTCTACTCTGGTCATATAAGTTTTACTCACTATATGATCCTCCTCTGCTATGAAGCACGGATAGACTGACCATCCATCACTGACATAAAAATAACATCAATTCCTTTTTTGAAGTGGTCAACCGCTGTCCATATCCAGACTTTGTTTTTTTTGAGCCAACAAAGGTTTCTAATTCATCGAGTTCTCCTACTTCAGGAATTATTTCAGGCTCATAGGCTTCAGGTAAATTCTTTCCTACAGATTTAACCCAGTTGATTACCGTCGTATGATGAACTCCTTTTAACCGTTCTATTCCTCTAAATCCCATGCCATTAACATAAGCAGTCAGGCATTCTTGCTGTGTTTGTTCATCATCGCCTTTCTGTTTTTCATGGTTATCAATAAATTGACGATGACAGGTTACACAAATATGATTTTGTTTACCTTGTTTATTGATGCCATTTTTACGAATATGGGTTGATTTACATTCTGGACATTGCATTTTGCTTTCCTCCATTCATATCTCTAATTATGCAACGCCCAAAAATCGTTTAATAAAAGTCTGAGAGATTGACGTAATTTTAAGTGTTAAAGAGATGGTTATCTAATAGATCTAAAATTTTGCTTTGATTAGAATCGAATTTGCGAGCGAAATAATTATTTGCTTGAATTAACTTATCATAATCTGTGTGATTTAACGTGCGAGGATGCCCTGCTTTCGTTCCTGAAAAATCATCGTACATCCATTGATAATTAGCAATATTTAAGGAGGGAGCATTGATTAAAACAGTTTTTTGATAAGCCTCATCAGGATTTAAAGTTTTAGAAAAATAGTCAATTAAAGCAGTATTTTCTTGAGCATGATGATGAAGAAAAAGGGCTGCGCGCTGAGAAATAACCTGGAAGTAAGAACCTCCATAACAACGAAAATTTTCATCAAAAGGATGATACTTGGCTTTAATACCGATACTTAATCCATAGGCTAAATTTATTTTTAACCAAGTTTGAGAGCGGTTAATTAAAATTTCTAAGGGTTTCAGGAGTAATTTCATCCACGGGCGTAGGGAAAATCGAGGCCGCCAATACTGATAATAATGACGATTTACGCCTTCTTTTCCCCAAGGACTATCAAGAGATAGGATATCAAAATAAGAAACAAAGCCATCGTCTTGACGCGCTGCAAGCATGGCTTCAAATTCAGTTGGATGTTTAATGGGATAGTCTTGACCTGATAGATTGACTAACCAATCAAATTGAATCTGGTTTTCTAATAGCCAGGCGATCGCATCCAGATAAGCTTGCACCAAAGAAAAATCAGAGCGAATTCCCGAAGCCAATTTAGGAATTAGGGCCACATCCGAAAAATTTTCTATTAGATGACTGGGAAAATCACAGTTAGTATAATCATGGCTGACTAAAATAAAACAGTTGGGACTCGCTTTTTTAAGCGTGGCAATTAGTCGGCACGTTTGGGGTGGATTAGTATGGGTTTGTATCAAATAACAGACACGCATTTTTGAATTTCTAAATAATAGTTTTAGGGGAAAAAACAAAGCGAGTGACCCACCAGGTAAACAGTGGCAGAAAAACCAGATGAGCAATTAAAACCGACCAAGCTACTGCAATAATTGTTCCTTGCCAAACGCCAACGGCGATTGCGGAGGTCAAAATGACGCTAAAAATGACATTTAATTTAAAATCAATGTCAGTCCGATCAATTGCCCAAAGAAGACGTGAAGCTGCATTAAAAAACGGTCGAGGTAAAGCAGATAAACAAATAATAATAATTAATGGAACCACCTTTACCCATTGATTTCCAAAAATAATTGGCACATAGAAAGGTGCTAGGGCTGACTGTAAACAAATAATAGGTATAGCAATAAATGCCATCGTTTTCATTCCATCAAAATAACGTTTTTTTAATTTCAAAACATCTCCTTCTGTTGAAGCTAAATAAGGAAAAATGGCAAATGTCAACGTATTTAAAACATTTAAGCTAATCCCAATTCCTGCATTAAAAGCAAAATAATAGTCGCCTAGTTCATGAACTGTAAAAAATTTACCGACTAATAAATAATCAATATTTTCTCGTACTGTTGACAGTAAACTGACACCCAAAATATTTTTGCCAAAATTGAAAATTTCTTCCCATCCTTTTAGAGAAAAACGTCCAGGTTTCCAACTATAACCTCGATTAATAATGATATTCCAAATCGGAGCTAATATTACTTGAGGAATGACCCAAGCCCATAGACCTAACCCCATCAACGCCATAACAATACAAAGCGTATTCGTAGCCATTTGACCAACTGCATCACTAATCGCAAAGATTTGTAGCCGATTTTCCCGCTGGACTAATCCTGATTGAACAACACTAAAACCTCGAATGAAATAGATGAATCCTAAAAAACAAATGGGCAAAATAAGTTTCTGATTGTTATAAAATTGGCTAATAATAACCGCAGTCAGACATTGAATAAAAAATAAAATTATATTTAATAACCAATTTAACCAATAAACTGTATTAGTAATTTGCTCTAATTGTTCAGTTTTTGCTTGAGCAATTTTTTCTTGTAAGCCCGTAGCGGCCAAAGTTAAAATAAATTGATGAACAGTAGCAATAATGGCAATTAATCCAAAGTCTTCTGGGGTAAAAACTCTAGCTGTTACTACGGTTGTTCCTAAACGGAAAATACGATTAATAAACTGAGAAGCTCCTAACCAACCGACATTTTGAACGAAGCGATTAGACAGTTTGCTTTTCAATTTCTGGATCATTTTTTTTCTCTCCGCAGTAGGCAATACCCATAACAATCAGACTTTGCCAAATTAGATAAATTGTGACTTCAGAGCTATCATAACGGCTATTAAAAATAATCACAAATAAGATTTCTAAACCACAAAAAGCAACCGACATTTTCTGAGAATTCCACCAAAGATTAAAAAAACTGCCTGTTAATCCTAGGATAAAAGCAGAGAAACCTAAGAGGCCTCGTAAATACAGAAGAGCCGTATAGGTATTATGGGAACCAATGGGCATATGTTCCACGGCTTTTGGCCCCCGTTCAGGAACCGCATGACCAAATAAAGGGGCTTCGGGAAAACGTTCTAATGCAATACGGTCTAAGGTTTCGCGTACACGGGTTGAGCCTGGACGGGCTGCTTTCGTTTTATCCATGTAGTCTTTAAAAAAATCTCCAAGGGACAGACCAATTGTGCTCACTAAGGCACTACCAAATCCTGCCGCTAGTAGAAAGAAAGGTTTTGAAACATTACTAAGTCCCCAGGTCAATCCATAGGCCAAGGGAACCATAACAACTGCTGAGCGAGAACCAGAGCAGACATAAACCATCAATATACTTGCTGCTGTACCACAAATTTTCCAAAACAAATTTTTTTCTTGGAGCGGTAAGGGAAATAATCCATTGCCAATAAAACCACTAGCTGCTGCCCAAGGGGCAAATAAATTGATACGCGGTTGAGGAGAATCCGTGTCTATGATATACAATCCCACTTCAAAACAAGAAGGTGGAGCACCAAAAAAATTTAAAGGTACTTTGTAAAGAGGAGAAGGAAGGTGCAACAAAGAGCCGATATAGTAAAAAGGAAAGAACAGCAAACTTTGTAAACCTAAAATACAAATACCTCGATATAAAATTTCAGGACGAATTGGCAACCTCCCTGCTAGGGGGAGTATTGCAAATAAAGCCCATCCTTTCGCCCAACCCAATGTTGCTTTAATAACAGAAGGGAAATCAAAGTCAAAATCTATTAAGCCGCCCCAGAGAGAAAAGAGTAGTAATAAAGTACAAAAAATCCAGAGCCAAGTTGTTAACGGAATCGGTAATTCTTCCCCCTTAAACTTACGATAAAGTAGTCGAAAAACCAAAGTCCAACCTACGACAGGGCCAACAAAATAAAGAGTACCTGTAAAGTAAAAAGCATAGGTGTAGATAGTCGCATACCAAACAATTTTTTCCTCTAAATTTTGAGGCTTAATAGGATAATCATGAGGATTTAAATATCGCAACATTTTTATTAATTAAAAATCATAATTTTTGATCAGTTTAAGATTTTGAAGTTTTTCCAAAATCTTACTATAGCAATCCTAAATGATTCGTGTTTTTGAGAGGCTCGAAACTCTTGCTCAGAGTGGATCGATATTTACAAATGGTTTAGGACTTCTATAATAATTCGTCGAAGATAAAAATTAAAAAATTTAATTTTGAAAGGATATCCCTGTTGATAATAATCTAAGTTTTTGGCAGAGCGAATTTCACTTTTCCAGTCAGTTGACGTAACATGTTTGAATTGGGGATGAGCATAACGTTGTTGTAAACGTTTTTCAATTTGTTCAGGATCTCGAAATTGGTAATGGCGATTCAAAATGCGTTGGGAGAAAACTTTTTTCAGTCCATTCGGCCATTCAGGAGCGGTTGCTTCATTCCAAGGTTGATGGGTTTGATTACGGAACAGTCGATATTCTCGCCAATCCACGGCATAGTAGCGACGGCGTTCCATAATAGATAGACTAAAATTTTCTTTTTCTTCCTGCCAGTTCTTATAATCAACATCAGTATAGTAAAATTGGGCTTGCCATACTTGAATGAAATCTGCTTTTTCTTGATTGGCTGCTTCTAGGATAGAGCGAGGATTTTCTACTAAAAATTCATCCGCATCTAAGCGCAACCACCAGTCTTGATCGGATAGTTCTTGATGATATTGGTTATAAACGAGTGAACGGATACTATCTCGAAAAGGCTCGCTGGTTTGTAGGAAAGGGACAATTTGAGGATATTGTTGGGCTAATTCTTTGACGGTTTCCCAAGTATTATCACTACTATCATTATCAATAATAAATAGGCGATCGCAGAAAGTGAGAGCATGAAGTAAACACTGGGCAATAATATCTCCTTCATTTTTAGCAACACAAATAGCGTAAAGTTTCATGGGGATTTTTTCAGAGAAGTAGGTGGTTCGATAACAGTTTCAGAGACATCTTCGGCTAAGTTACCATTCAGCGGTATTGCCGAAGAGGAAAAAACTGCCGAGTTTCCAGAATGTTTTTTAATTGGTTGTACCAATTGCTTCTGATAATGTACACTGCGAAACCATAATAAACCGAGTGCCCCTGTCGTTAATAGAGAACCAAGGACGGCCCCTAGATAGGCAAACATTTTTTTGGGACTAGTGGGGGTATCGGGCAGATTGGGAGGAATTAGAAGTTGAAAGAGGGGATAGGAAGCAAAGGGATTAGCATCCTTATTGACTGAGGCTCCTAAGCGTGAAGAATAAAGCGCTTCTGCAATACGAACATCGCGTTGCAGTTCTTCGTAAATGGCACGGTTAAGAATTTCTTGCCGATAAAGTTGTTGAAATATAGATAATTTTTGTTGTAAAGCTTGAGATTTAGTGGATAAACTTTTTTGTTGGGCTTTTAGGCTGATTAAATCCTCATAAAATTTTTCACGAGCAAGAGCTTGGGATTCGTTTAAGTTTAATTGAGTCAATTGGCTTAAATTAAAGGACTTACCCAATAAAGTTTGACCTCGTTTTTCTAATGTCTGTTGCACTGCCAGTAAACGAGAATTGGCTTTAATCACTTCGGGATGATTATCTCCCCACTTCTTACTAATAATGTTGAGATAGTTACGAGCATCAGTATAGTCTTTCAAGCTAATCTGGAAAAGTCGGTCTGCTTTTAGGGTAAAAGCATCAACGGCTTGCGGAGTTCCTACCCCTAAACTATTGGAAAGAATTGTTAATTTTTGGCTGATTGCCATCTGTTCAGTATCCGTTTGGGCCTTAGCACGACGAAACTCCTCAATCGAAGTGGCTAACAAATTAATTTGTTCAGGAGAATTAAAACCTGCACGTTTTTGAAAACTAACTAATTTGTTTTTAGCTTGCTCATACGCTTCTTTACTTTTTCCTAATTTTTTTTCATAAACATTAACCCGTAAGTTTTCTTCATTGCGTCGTAGTTGATCCACCGTCTCTACAAAATTGTTATAAATTGCCTGAGCTTTTTGTTGCGCTAAATTTCCCGTTTTTCCTTTAATTTCTATTCGTAATAAGCTAGAGTTATCTACGGCTTTTACCTTCGGCATTCCTAATTCGCCAACAGATATCTTTAAAGAATCAGCAACGCTCGTTAAAAATGGAGAGGAAGTCAAAATATAACTATAATCACTTCTGGGATCAGCCATTTCGCTTCCATATACTTCTCCTTCATAGTTACCCGTTGCTCCAACTCCTTCAACATTAATAGAACCTTTAGTGTTACTTCGAGGTAAAATCAAAACAAATTCACTAGTATACTTAACTGGTGCAAATTTGAGATACGCTAGACAAATTCCCCAGACCACAGCATTGGCTCCCAATATGGCAGCACAATATGATAATCCTCGCCAAGGCAATTTCATGAAAAATTTAGTGAATTCTTGAATAAAAGTACACCTTACAGCTTATTCTTTTGGCAAAGTTAAAAAACTATTGGACATCTATTTGATCAGTCAAATTATAACGATAAAGAATAAGTTGCCATTTATAGAGTAAAACTTATAGAGTAAAACAAACTGAATTACTGTAAAGTTTTTTCAAAACTCGCCCGATCATTATAAATACTAAAAGCAGAATCCATACCTGTCAATTCAAAAACTATTCTTAATTGGTCATTTAGAGAACATAAAAATAATTCTTTATCCATTTTTTTAAGACTAGTATAAATCGAGACTAAACTACCTAATCCTGTACTATTCATAAAAGATACTTGGCTAAAGTCAATAAGAATTCCTTCATTGTTTTGACTGGCAAGGCTAAGTACTTGCTGACGGAGAACTTCCCCATATTCTTTTTCCAAGACTCCTTGGGCTTCTAATACAGCGATTGATTTAGACATACATTTGTTCGATTTAATGAAATTAGGAAAATAGGAACTCAAAGCGGCGAAAAGGATTGGATCATTTGTAGGCAATTGACACCTTCTGGCGATCGCTCGTAACTAATATAGTCTAAAATTCGACGCATCAAAATTAAACCTCGACCATGCTCTGCCCACTCGTCTTGTTGATCGGGCGTTTGGGTTAAAGCAAGTTGAAAATTGAAGGGTTCCCCTAAATCGTATATTTTTATCTCAACTCCTTCGGCATAAATTTCAAGGTTTAGTTTTATCGGTGTTTCGGCGGGCAGATGTTTATGGGCGTGTTGAATTACATTGTCAAATCCTTCTATGACCACTGTTTGGCATTTTAGCCAATTACGAGTTGAAATAAAATCAGGTTGAATTTTTTGTAACCATTCTAAAACTTCTGTAACTGCATCTGCTTGACTGACGGTGGTTAATGCAGCGACAAGCAGAGGAGAATTATTCTGCAACCAAGACGGGGGATTGGGTGATAGGGTCATTAGCAAATGGTGTTAATGTGAACTAGAAAAAGTGTTTGTTTTTATCTTGGGATCAAACCTTAATCATGTAATATTTTAAAGGTTCAAGGTTGAGAGGCTCATTGTTTGGTCATTCGACAATTAGGAATCTGTTTTAGTATTAGTTTTTGGCTATTGCTTATGCAAGCTAATAGTCAAACAGTCAAGGCTGCGGAACAGTTAAATAATTTAATTTCTGATGAAAGTTCTTCTGTTGATCCGTCAGGACTACCTAGCCACAATACTTATACAGTACCTGTTACGTCTTCTTCCCCTAGTTCTTTACCCAATAGCCTGATCGCTCCTCTGCCTTTAGAATCATTTCCCTTATCCCCAGGGGATCAAATCCGAATTTTAGTCGCTGATGGGGAAATTTTTAGTGGAATTTATTTAATTAATCTAAATGGGGAAATTCAAATTCCTTACCTTAAACCGCTAAAAGTAGCAGGGTTAACGTTACCTGAAACCCAGCTTTTAATTCAAGAACAACTAATTAAACAAAAAATGTTTAAACCTAACTATGCAAAAGTTAGTGTCAGTATTGTGCAGTGGGGAGTGGCAGAGGTGGATGTTTCGGGATCTGTTTTTCAGCCTGGGCCCGTCACGCTCAATGCTCGATCAGCTCCTGAGCAATCTTTAGCAAAGGATCGCGTCTCAGGAGATTTGCCTGGGGAACGTACTTTAGTGGCTGCTTTACGGAGTGCAGGTGGCATTACTCCCTTAGCCAATTTGCAGAAAGTTACGCTTGTTCGTCAAAAGCAAACTTATACGGTGGATTTATCGGGAATTTTTCTTGGGCAACCTGTGTCTAATATTCCCTTGATTCGCGGCGATCGCGTGATTGTCCCGACAACAGGAGTTTGGCAAAATGCCTTAGTACGTCCCTCTCCGATTACCCTACCTGCATTACAAATTCGGATCTCTAACTTAACGGTTCCTGCGACGAGTAATGCCAGTGCTTCCGTGAGTCGCGATGCCATCACGTTTCCCTACGGAGCCAGGTTTTCTCAAGCTGTTGTTTCAGGAAACTGTGTAGGCGGTACTCAAACAACCAATGCTAATCGCTTTGCTATTTTGGTTAGAACTGATCGGTTAATGGGAAGTACTAAAGTTTATGAAAGTTCAATTGAAGATTTATTACGAGACGGAAATGATGACATTAATCCGTTTTTAATGCCAGATGATGGTGTTGCTTGTTATGACTCAACGGTAACTAATATTAGAGATATTTTTAAAGGTTTTGTAGATGTTCTTTCTCCCTTGAATTTGTTACGAACTTTACTAGGATGGTAAGGGTCAATTTTGTAATCGAGGATCGGGAATAGTGACAGGTTTATGTACAGAGCCTAATAATTGATTAGCCCAAGATTGTGGGAGTAACAAGCGAAGAAAAGATTTTACAAATATCGCAAAATTATGCTTTTTCAAAATAATTTGAGGGTGAATACTAATGGCTTTCCAAAAATATCCTTGGGCATTAATTAGATCATGGGAATTACGGGCATACAGTACACTCACGTCAGCACAATATAAGTAATAACCAACCAACGTTTGGGACTTCAGTTTTTGTAAAGAAGGGGGAGCTACTTGATAAGCTCGATTGATTACTTTTATTGTGGAATCGGCCATTAAGCTAACCTTGGTAGACATATTTGTAGAATTAGCAGAACTGTTACGTCGATACAAAATTTGATACTGAGAAACCATAATAAACGGATAATTTGCGGCTAACCGAATCCAATAATCCCAATCTTCGCTCGATGGAATGAGCGTAAATTCTCCTGTTTTTTCAATAGCTTCTCGACGGACTAAAATATTAGAACCACTATAAATAAAATTATTGACCAAAATGTCAGGATAAACATTACCTGAAATATTAGGAGAAGGGGCGGGATAAAAAATATACTGGCCAGTAGAATCGGCTTCCATAAAAGCTGTCCAACTATAGGCGACTCCTGCTTCTGGATTTTGTTGCAAAGCGTTTAATTGTTTTTCTAGTTTATCGGCTGTCCATAGATCGTCAGCATCTAGAAAGGCTATATAGTCACCTGTTGCTTGGGCAATTCCTCGATTTCTGGCAGGGGATAATCCTGCATTTTTGTAGGAAAAAATTTTGAGGCGTGGCTCATCCAAGGATTTTACTAATTGAACCGTATTATCTTGACAGCCATCATCAATTACAATGATTTCAAAATCTCTAAAGGTTTGTTTTTGTACAGATTCTAGGGTTTCTAAAATCGTTTTTTCGGCATTATAAGCAGGAATAATAACAGAAATTGTTGGCATAAAAACTAAAATTTATTTTGAGCTAATTTTACAAAATTAAAAGCTATTTTAAAAAGCTTGTTGAATTATGGCGATCGCAGCTAACTTGATAAGCTTTCCACGCTAAATCACTATCATAGGTGACGGGTTTTAAGGCTTCTGAGGTAGCATTGGGAACAATCACTTTACCTTTGTTATCCAAGTAACGAATTTGAATGAGAAAAAGGAAATCATTATTCAGTGGCAATTGAGCTTGATCGCAAGTGGTAAGAAACTGGTATTGACGATATTCTAATCCGAGTAGTGTTTCTTCTTGCCATTTTAATAAAGGAGAAACAATTTCAATAATGACGTGACTGTCAGAAGAAGCTAGAGTTTTAACGCAATAAGGATGGTTATTAACGGTGAATTCTGTGCCACAAAACTTGGGCAAAACCTGTGCTGACAACGGTAGAATTACTAAAACAGAAATTAAATTTAAAAAACAATAAATTAAAAATTTCATGATGAATTTTCATTTAAAAATAAGTCAATTAATTTTCGGAAAATTTAAGTTAAGCATCGCAAAACAATTAACGTCAAATCATCGATTGCATTTTGCGCTACCTCAGCAATATTTTTTAAGTGATCAATGATTTCTGCTGCACTGTTAGTACCTTGAATCAAAGATGCAACTTTTACGGGAGTTAAATCTAACTCTGGTTTACAATCGATTAACCCATCGCTATAAAAAAGAACGGTATCACCAGGACGAAAATAATACTGATGTTCAACAAAAGTTTTGCCAGTTGCTTGAAAAAGTTCTGAGAATAGGGGACTGACAGGTGGTGAACCTTTGCCTAATTTTTCAACGTCACCGTTTTTCCGCAACATAAAGCCATGACCATGACCTGCATTGACATAGGTTAAGCAACGTTCAACTAAATTTAAATGACCATGAGCGCAAGTAATATAACTTTCACTCCGTTCCAAGTCATCGGCGATCGCTGCCGCAGTCGTTGTAAGTGCCTCACTAGGAGAGAGTTGATAACTGGTGAGCCTGAGAGAAGCCCGAAAAGACGTTGCTAACAGAGCCGCCGACATACCTTTGCCCATGACATCGGCCAAGGTAATCACCATTTCTCCTGCTTCGTTCCAATGATAATCGTAAAGATCTCCCCCAACCTCCAAGGAAGGATGACAATAAGCGGCTAATTCAAAGTTAGTTAACAGAGGACAGGATTGGGGATAGAGTCCCATTTGAATTTTTTTAGCGGCTTCTAATTCGGTTTGTTTAATAATGGTTTCTGCTAAAGCTTTCTCAGCTTGTTTACGTTGACTGCTATCTTGGAATACCGAAATGGCAAAAATAATATTTCCCTGGCGATCATAGATAGGTCTTGTCCAAATTTCTAAAAATAGTACGCGATCGCCGATCCGCCATTCTAATTGATCCTCATAAACGCTTTCTCCCTTCAATGCTCGTCGTAGGGGTCGTTTTTCAACAGGGCAAAGTTCTCCTGTTGCCGTTACATACATCTGATAATCATCCAGAGCTAAATTGATAACCTCTGGCGTTCCCACGATTTCCTGCCCTTGCTTATTAACATAGAAAACATTGGCAGAAGGCGATTCCACAACCAAAATCGGAATGGGTAACGCATCCAAAATCATTTTGGTTTGATTGTTTCCTTCTTCTAAAAGGATTTGCAAACTCTGCAAACTTTCGGCAACTTCACTAAAAGATTGGGAAAGTTCAGCTAATTCCGTCGCAAATTCTGAGGTAAAATTCCGTGGTGTCGTATTCATCAAGTTAAACAATTTAGAACAAGAACAGTGCGATCCTGGTCGGCTCCCCGCTCATCGGTTAATTGCAATAAGGATTCAACCATCTCTTGGGCATTGTTACTATTTTCTAGCGATCGCGCTAAATGTCGAGTAATTTCATCTACTGAATCTTCCTTATGACTGCGAATAATTCCTCTGGTATAAAGCACTAGGCGATCGCCCTTTTGAAACTGGTATTGATGAAGTTGATAAGGTTCTTGGTGAGGAATCCCTAACGGTAATTGGGCTTCTGCTAAACCGTCTATTGTCCCATCAGCACGTAGTATAAACCCACAGGTATGTCCTGCATTAACAAAAACAAGTCGTTTTTCCGTTGGTTCTAAGCGACCATGAAAAACCGTTGCAAAACTATTCAACTGTTCAAAATCATTCAGCAAAGCCTCGCCTACCTGTTGTAGCGTCACATCTAATTCCATCTGTATGAAACTGGTTCGTAAAGCAGACCGCAGAGTTGTCATCAATAAGGCAGCAGACATCTCCTTACCCATAACATCTCCCAGACTAAAAATTAATTGACCATCATCCTTGAGATACCAATCATAAAAATCTCCACCAATTACTGAAGCAGGAATACAATGGGCTGCAATTTCAAAATTAGGAAGTTGAGGTGTTTGGTCAGGTAAAAGAGCTTGTAAAATGCGATCAGCACTTTTAAATTCTGCCTGGATTTTCATTTCTTCTCGCAAAACCTGTTCTATTTTTTTGCGTTCACTAATATCCAGCAAAATCATGATCGTATTCTGTTGCGTTTTGCGATAGCGTTGATCAAAAACTTGAACTTTTGGATTAATCCATACTTCCAGAAAATTTGTTTGTTCTCCCTTTTGTAAAACTACATCGGGAAGATAGGTTGCTTCTTGATTCAAAACCTGAGCAAAGAGATGACAAATGATGTTGGGATGTTCAGGATTGAGGTGGCAAAATGTAAAAGCTTTCTCTAAACTCGCTAAGGATTCTCCTGATTGCGCTTGGACTTCATTAACTAAATTGCCAAACAATTCTTCTGCTACTTGATTCGCATAGGATAAATGAAACGTTTCATCAAAAATTAAAACCCCACAGGGAACAGCATCGAGTAAGTTCCGCATGAGGGTATACCCATCTCCAATTAAGGTATAAGCCCGCTCTAAACGTTCTGTTAAACGGCTAAAAGATTGGGTAATTGTATCTAGTTTTTGGGTAATTTGTTGTTGTTTTTGAAAGGGCATAAAGAATAAAAATTACTAATAAGCTCCATTATCTTTGCTGAATAGAACTGCTACCGTTTTAAACAAAATTTTAAGATCATACGCTAGATTCCATTTGCGTTGATACTGCAAATCTAAACGAACCACCTCAGCAAAATCAGTAATTTTAGAGCGTCCATTGACCTGCCATTCCCCTGTAATTCCAGGTTTGACGTTGAGCCGTTGCCATTCATCCAACGCATAGCGAGAAACCTCTGCATAGGTGGGCGGACGAGTTCCAACTAAACTCATTTCTCCGACCAGTACATTCCAAAATTGGGGAAACTCATCTAAGCTGGTTTTGCGAAGAAACTTACCGACACGGGTAATGCGAGGATCGTTTTCATTTTTAAAAAAATTTCCGCCGGCCTGATTAGCGACTTGATATTTTAAACTCTCTGCATTAACGACCATAGAACGAAATTTCCATACCCAAAAGGGCTTGCCCATATAGCCTTGACGTAATTGTTTAAAGAAGATAGGGCCTGGATCATCTAATTTTATGGCGATCGCGATGGGAATGAATAAAAGGCTTGTAATGCCTAAACCCACTAAGGAGCCGACAACATCAATACTTCGTTTAATTTTGGAGGCATAGGCGGGATGAATCGTCGTTGCTTCAGCAGGATCGGATTGTCCTACTGGTCGTAATTCTGACTGAGAATCTAACGGTAAAACGGCATCACTTCCCACTTCCATCCTCAAACTATCCTCTATCCCCGCTAATTCCAATAAATATTTCACTTCAGCCGAGAAACTCCAACAGACGCATTCTATCTGAGCTTTTTTGGTCAGGCTCAAACATTTGATTAAAGCTCCTACTCCACTACTGTCTAAAAAACTAGTTTGTCCAAAATCTAAAATCAGATTTTTAAGCGGCGGTTCTGTCTGACAAAGTTGTTCCACATAATCCTTAAACGCTTGAGCTAAATTAATCGTCAAGGTCGGTGGCATTTGAATTAAAGCAACCTGATTGTGTATTAAAACAGGAAAGGGATTTTCAGTAAGTGAATTCATTATTTCTATTCCTCTCTTCAACCATAAGTTGGAAAGCGATCGCTGAGTTTTTGGCAGAGATTAGCACTTAACATTTCTCCTAGATGAATCATTGGCTCCGATTGGTTCGAGAATAAAAAGCGGGCTAGATCTCCTGGAGAGTAGGCGATCGCAAATCCTAAATTTTTTAACACCTCAGCTAACTCTAATTGATGATCATCTAAATGCTCTCCAAAACGATGTTGCCGAGGTACTAAAACAAAAGGTTTTTCTAATTCCGTTAATAAATCCATTGTTCCTTCCCCACAATGGGCAATCACCAAACGGGCTTTTTCTAGAAAACGAGAAAATTCCGTTTCAGGTAATAACTTATACACCTTAACCCCCATCGGCAAGATCGTACAAGTTCCGTACTGAACGACAATTTCTTCCTGCTCACTATTTAAAAAACCATATTTATTGAGCAGATCAATCCAAAGCATTAAGCGATTAAAGGGGTATTTCTCTGTACCAACCGTGACTAAAATCATAAACTAATTAACTCCGCTTGAGGATAACGCGCTTTGAGTTGAGGCCATTGCACATAAAGTACATTCAGAAATGGCAACACTAATCGGGCTGATAAACTTAATTGCTTAATCCGAGTAATTGATTCAATGAAAACTGTTTGGCTACCCACTAATTTCCCCACAATGATAAAAGGAACAGCGACACCTGCCCCTGTCGTTAAGATCAAGTCGGGTTTTTCCTGATTAACAATGCGCCAAGCTAAACCTAAATTACGCAGCAAATTTGGAATATTGCGATTAGTCGGACTAAAAGCCCAATAAACCTGTTCTTCCTGTAAACTCCTAACAGTAGTAGATGTCTTAAAGGTTACCCAAAACCGTTCATGATTTTGCCAAAAGTTATTCAGTTGCTCTAAGGCTTTAAAATGTCCTCCACTAGAACAAACTAAAAGAATTTTCATTATTTCCTTATATCCTATTCCAATATTTAAAAATCGTATACAGAAATATAATCATAATCCTATTGATCCAGTAAGTCAAAAATTTAGGGTTTCTTAATGTTATTTATGTCAAGAATAAATTTATAAATCTTAATTTTTTATTGGTAGCGTTTAAGAAATTTTTTACAGAGTAGCTTAGTAAATATATTTACTAAATACAGTATAGTAGTTATGCTTAATAGTCCGTAGATATTCAAATAAAAAAGTACATCCATGAATGAGCTTTATGACACCCCAAAGGACAAAAATCTTATCTATGATGCTGGCTTGCATAAGGGAGAGGATACAGAGTTCTACCTGAAAAAAGGTTTCCGTGTTGTTGCATTTGAAGCAGACCCTGACCTTGTACTCTTTTGTAAAAACCGATTTAAGGAATTCATCGATCAGGGACAATTAACAATTGTAGAAGGGGCGATAGTAGACTTAAGTTCCTTAAAAGCAGGACAGACAACAATCCCGTTTTACAAAAATAACGAAAATTCTGTCTGGGGGACTATTGATGCTAATTGGGCTGAGCGCGATGTGCGGCAAGGAACTTCAATTAGCATGGTCGAAGTTAACGTAATTGATTTTGCAAACATCATCCGACAGTACGGCGTTCCTCACTACATAAAAGCCGACATTGAAGGTCTTGATATGATCTGCATGAATGCGCTCAAACAATTTAAAGAACGCCCAGATTTTGTTTCTATCGAATCCAACAAGACTAGCTTCAGCAAAATTAAGGAAGAAATCGGCACTCTTGTTGAGCTAGGCTACAACTCTTTTCAAGCCGTAGAGCAGTCAGCCATACATAATTCTCAATCTCCACCGTATCCAGCAAGAGAAGGCAACTATGTAGCTCATACTTTTGAGAGTGGTTCGTCAGGACTATTCGGTTCAGAACTTCCCAGTAACTGGATATCAAAGCCTGAGATTCTTCGCCAGTATCGTTTTATCCTGCTTGGATACTACCTCTTAGGTGATGATGGGATAGCGCGTCAATGGAAGTTCCCCGGCTCTAAGGTAGTACGCTCATTGCTCTATCGTGTTTTGAGGTTCTTGACCAAAGAAACTGTTCCAGGATGGTATGACACTCATGCACGTCATTCCAGCGTGGAAATTGTCAAAAGCTAGCTTTCACAGCGTTGCCCAATCAAGCTATGAATTTTAATTTTGCACATATCTAGAAGTTAGATTGAGTCTAGGTTTTAGAAATAGCATCAAAAAAGATTCATATTCAAAATCAGCAACGCCAAATGCTATGATTTGGAGGGCAAATATGAGTAATCCAATTTTTTTAAACAATTTTTGTCATTATGGTTGTAAAAAATCTTCATAAAGTTACCCTTTTAGTAGCCAGTACCGTTCTGTTAGCAATGCCTGCGATCGCCAAACCTGTTGCCCCAGGAAATATGGCTGCTTACTGCCGAGGAGAAGCTTCTGCTCAATTTGGAACTAAGCCAATTTACATTAAAACTCAAAAGTTAGTTCGTAATAAAGACGGAAGTTATCATGTTAAAGGAACAGCAGATTTAGGAAATCAAGGTAAGAAGTCTTTCCAGTGTAATTTTACTAAAAAAGGTGAATTTTTACCGCTTCAATCTTTAGTTAATGAAGGTAGTCTTTAGTTATTACTCTATCTTAATTAAACTTGACAAAGGGGATAAAATAAGTCTAAAAACCCCTAATTTTCTTTAAAAATAAAATCAATGAATTTGACGAACAATAGAAATTTGTGGAATTTTCAAATTTTTATTGTTTGAATTAAAGTTAAAGATTCTATCAGGAACTTTTGTTAATTCAAGTCGTCCTGACTCAGAGATTAATTGTTAAGTTATATCAATTTAACAATTAATGTATTTTCGACAAGAATAATGACTAACACAGAAAAATCATGATGAATTCGCTAAAAATTTTGGGTGTAATCGCTACGGGTTTTACGTTGATAGCAACCCTTCCTGCTCAAGCTGCTAATGTCAATTCTATGCTATCTACCTGTAAAGGTCTTGCTGCTAAAGAATATGGAACTCGAACCAACAAAATTGCTGTAAAGTATGAAGGTCAACGTTCAGATGGTAGCCATGCAGTTAATGGAACCTATGAAACAACAAAATTAAAAAATACATTTCAATGCTCTTTTAATAAAGCAGGGAATCGTGTAACTAATTTTCACAAAAATTCTCCTGAATCAAAAGTTAATGAGGGTGAACTTTAAATATTACTAAATTTTTAAAGCACCTTCATTTCTTTTTTGTAGGAAAGAAGCATCTCATTTGCAATAGCTATTAATAATATTTTGCATCGCGAAGATTGTTGTTAGAATTTATTAAGAAACTTTAGTCAATTATATAAAGCTAACAATAATCTTAATGAGATGTTTGATGAGTTAATTAATAAATTTGGAATTACCCTGCTATATGCAACAACGCTTAGAGAAAAACAAGCAAACAAGCAGAAGTGTTAATTTATAAAGTATAGCTAAAAATAGCTGAATAATTTTTTATCATTATAAAATGATATATGAATGTAGGCAAATCTAAAGAAAAGAGTAGAATTTTTTATTTTGATGCTATCAAAGTATTTGCTATTTATTTTCTTTGTATGTATCACTATAACAATCTTGATTTTAATATTATTAGTAGTCAAAATATTTGGGTTTATTTCAATTATTATTTTCATGGAATTGCCAGCGTTGCAGTTCCATTGTTTTTTATGGTAAACGGAGCTTTATTATTAAATAAACCCTATAAACTTGAAAAGCATTTTAAAAAATTAGCTTATCTATATATTCTGATTTTTGTTTGGAGTGCTATCACTCTAATAGCCTTTATTCCCATTGAAGGAACCTCATATTCATTAAAAGAGTTTGTAAAATCATGGTTTTATTTTAAAGAAGAAATAAACAATCATTTATGGTTTTTGCAAGCGTTAATTTCAGTTTATTTATTCTTTCCATTTTTAAAAGTTATTTATGATCTTCCACAACGTCAACTTCTAAAAGTATTGAGTTTAATAATTTTTGTTTTTTCCTTTGGAAACTTTTTTTTAAATAACATATTTAACGTTATTGAATTCATATTTGGTTTCAATTATACAAACAGCGATCTTCATAATTTGTTTCCTATGATAAATCCATTTGGAAACTATTATTATGCAATTTTTTATTTTATTTTAGGTGGCATTCTTGCTAAAAAAATAGAAAATCGAGAAATTAATGTATCAATTAAAATATTATTAATAGTTTTTTTTACTGCTTTATTTCTATTATTTTTGTATGGTATCGTAATGACCCTATCAAACAATGTTTTTTATGATACTGTCTGGAATAGTTACTACTCCATAATGACGCTTATAATGTCAACTTCTATTTTTCTATTTTTCTCTAAATTTAGTTATAAAAATGAAACAATTAATCGCTTTATAGGACTAATTGGCTCTAGTACCCTTGGAATATATCTTGTCCATAGATTTGTAGGAGCCATGACAATTTCATCTTTTCAGAACTTAACCTTATCTAAAACTTTAGGATTAAATTTACTCTATGGTTGTCTATTGGTACTCGGTTCGTTATTAATTGTACTTATTCTTCAGAAGTTACCTCTTCTTAAAAAAACGGTCAATCTTTAAGTTTGACAAGAGTAGCTCTTAAGAGGTAAGTTAATAAACCACTAAGATAACGTAAGGAAATGAAAAAAATCATGTCTTCATACTTTAATAAAAATCTTTGCTAATTTTAATGATATATTTGACTTTTTAGATTGATTAGGTTACGATTTGCCAATTATCTATATCAACAACCTAACCTATAAAGTTACCGAAATATTTTATGTTAAAAGATATCAGCAAAAAAGAGTTTTTTAAACTTATTTCAATTTTTGGCTTGTTTCAAGCAATTATATTTAGATTAGAAGAGCGTAATTGGTTTAATTTTAATAAATTAAATATTTCTGCCTTAAAGCCTAAAATTACCCAATTTCCACTTCATTACCGCTCAAATACTAGTGATATTGGTGTTTTTCATCAAATTTTTGTTGCAAGAGAATATTCCTGTTTAGATGATTTAACAAATGTAGATCTGGTTATTGATTGTGGAGCCAATGTTGGTTATTCATCAGCATATTTTTTAAGTCGTTTTCCTCAATGTAATGTTATTTGTATTGAGCCAGATTCTTCTAATTTTTTGATGTTACAAAAGAATCTTGCTCCCTATAAAGAACGTGTAAAATTAATACAATCTGGTGTATGGTCTCATATTACTGGGCTGAAATTTTATGAAGTTCCCTATAAAGATGGCGGAAATTGGGGGATTCAAGTCAGAGAATCTAGAGAAGATGAAATCCCAGAAATGCAAGCAATAGATATTGGAACTTTATTAAAACAATCAGGTCGAGATAAAATTTCTATCCTCAAAGTAGATATTGAAGGGGCTGAAGCAGTTGTCTTTAAAGAAAACTATGAATCTTGGCTTCCGTATGTTGAGAATATTGTCATAGAACTTCATGATGATACGTTCTTTGGCAAAGCTTCAAATATTGTTCTAAATACAATTTCTTCTTGCAAATCTTTTGATATATCCACTTCTGGAGAATTAAGCGTTTTTAAAAAGTTAAAAACATGAATAATTAAGTATAAGTAGGCCTTGTGTTTCTATGTTTACAGAGACATAATGCTGGGTGCATCCCACTTAGGGTAGTACAGCCGAATTACCAATAGGCTATGAGAGAA
>CAYZWO010000060.1:0-23932 GCA_964482215.1 uncultured bacterium | reverse complement strand
TGCTCCCCCCCATAAAGCGGAAGTCCATGACTCCCAAAGCAACGGGTAAGCCATCCAATAAACCTGTTCCTGTTTGTACCGCATCGGTGAGGTTGGTACTCTTTTGCATGTCCTTGATGCGGTCTTTGTAGGGTTTGCGATCGCGGAATTTGAGTGGATCGGTCGGCTCTAGGTGTGCATTAAGGGGTTGCCAGGTTTTAGCATCAATTAACTGACGAATGCGCTCATCACTATCGACCCGCATGTGATGGCCACAATCTCCACAGACCAATTGGTTTGCTTGTAAATCTTTGGTATAGGTTAAAACCCCGCAGGATGGGCACTTTGTCCATAATCCATCTGCAATTTCTCGTTCCTGCTGTTGTTGGACGACAGGGGGTTCCGCTTTTTCTCTGTTAGCAAACCAATCAAATAAAGACATAAGTTCTCAATTTATCGGCTTTTTAGCCATTAAATTAATATTAAAAACAAAATTTAGGAATTACGGGCTATTTTCTTCAGGTGAACTCAGGAGGAGTAGGGCTGTCCATTGGTCTTGCGATCGCACTTGTAAGGCGGCTGGACTACCTTGACCCCAATAACCACCTAAACCAATATCCAGCACACGGCTAGGAATATCGTAAGCATCAAGAATTTGTTGCATGAATTCTGCTTCCCAACGCGCATTGGTGGTTCTGATGGTAATCCAAGAAACTACGTTTATTTTATCAGGAGTCATCCCGCTTTCATTTCCCCTTCAATGAAATTAATGCGATCGCGCTTCCAAGATGTTAAAAGTTGTCGTGAAGCTTGGGAAAACTTGTTTATATTTAATGCCATATTTAAAAAATCAAGAAAAATTGTAAGAAGATTATAAATTAAATATAATTTTAATAGTTAGAGCTTATTGATTAAATCTTCAGAAAAACGATGAATGCAGTAACAATATCTCCGCCGATTGATTCTAACCAGCAACCATTATTAGCTGCAACAGAATGGGAATTGATGCCTGAGCCAAATATTGATGAGCTAATCATTGAGGATGATCAATTAGTGGATAATTTGATTTCAGAAAAACAACAACGGCTATTAACGTCTTCTGCCTATAGTTCACTGAACTTAGAGATTCCTTTTTTAGTAACTGCCAATATTGGGTTATTTTATGCCAATCAAAAACCCCCTTTAGTGCCTGATGTCATGTTAAGTTTAAGGGTAAAATGTCCTGAAGATTGGAGCCAAAAGAAAAATCGTTCTTATTTTATTTGGAATTTTGGCAAAGCCCCCGAAGTGGCTATTGAGATTGTTTCTAATCAGATCGGCAATGAATTAGGGAGTAAACTCAACAATTATCTTGATGCTGGCGTTGGCTATTATGTCGTATTTGATCCGTTAAAATGTTTGGGAGAAAATATTTTACAAGTTTATCAAAGAAAAATTACGAGTTATCAGTTACAGGAAAATTATTGGTTAGACGAAATTAATTTGGGGTTAACGTTGTGGTCAGGAGAATTTGAAGGACAATTCTACGATCAATGGTTAAGATGGTGCGATCAATCGGGTAACATTTTATTAACTGGGGATGAAAAGTTTAAGTTGGAAAAGCAACGAGCAGACCGCTTAGCTGAGCTATTAAGGGAACAGGGACTTGATCCTGATCGCATTTAATTCAGATAAAAAAAATCGATCCGCCGTGAGGCGGCGTTAGCTGGGCAGAGGGAAAGAGAGCAAAAGAGCAAAGGGTAAGAAGCCTAGAACGAAGAAAGACTCAAACGAAAACCGAAGTCGTAGCCCCCGTAGTTTGAACTGTTCCTGCCCCGATACGCCGAACGACACATCGCCGACATACTGAGCCAAGAACCACCGCGCAGTACCTTGGCACTGGTTTGAGAATGATTGTCATTCCAACTAGATCCATCTGTTGGTGCATTTTTATAGTTTTCATGCCAACCGTCTTCGCACCATTCCCAGACATTGCCATGCATATCATACAATCCAAAGACATTAGGAAAAAATTTATTTACAGGGGTTGTTTGCTCCCGATATTCTCCTTTTTGTGTGTTTCCGTAGGGATAGTTGCCCTTATAATTGACAAAATCAGTTGTAATGGTTTCTCCAAAAGCAAAAGGCGTTTCCGTCCCTGCTCGACAGGCATATTCCCATTGGGCTTCGCTGGGCAAACCGTAATTTTTTCCTGTTTTTTCAGAAAGTTTTTGGCAAAATTCCTTGGCCATATTCCAACTGACATTTTCTATAGGACGGTTAGGAGAATCTGCAAAATCTTTAAATTTAGAAGGATTATTTCCCATAATTTGTTGATATTGAGCTTGGGTAACGGGATATTTACCCAGAAAAAACGATTGAAGGTTGACTAGATGACGGGGACGTTCATTAGCCAACAATTCTTGATAGTTTTCTTCTCCGACTCGACGAATTAATTCTTGTTTTTCAGCTTCGGTTTGCCCCATCCAGAACTGACCTGCGGGAATTTTGATCATTTCTAATAAAATGCCGTTACCCAAATCTTCGGTAAAAAGTTCTATCTGTTTAGTTTGCTTTTGGATAATCGCTTTTTCATTTTTTATTTCTATAATTTTGATGGTCTGAATTTCAACTTTTTTCAAATCTAAGCTATTTTGTTGCTCAGGTTCACTAACAATCACATTAGTTCGCTTCAGCGATTCTTCATATTCAACTTTTAATGGCAATAAAATTCTAGTTTCAATTGCTTCAATATCAGACTCTTTTAACTTTAAATGTTGTTGATATTCCTGCAAATCAGCTTCAATACTCGAACTGAGGGGATATTGAATTTCTCCTGCTGTTACCGAATCCTTAAGAGCCTGTTCATATTCCGCTAATTTTCGTTCATACTCTCGATAGGGCTGTAACACTTCATCCCGAATTTGTTTCGCAATTCCTGGGTCGATTCCCCATTCATTTTGTTTATTAACTAAAAGTCTTTCCGCAAAACTAGAAAGTTTTCCCTTTCCCTGTTCTACTTTTCGATGAACTTCTTTACGATATTTCAACACAGGATCATCCTTGGGAGACTTGGCTAAAATAATTTTGTAACCTTCTTCCATTGGATAAAATTTCGGAGTCATGGCAGGAGCTGCTTCCTTGACGCAACGAGCCGCATATTCATGGAGTTCATCAACCCCGATATAACCATCATCATCCGTATCCGCCGCACCTGTTTTGATCCCTTCAATCAGATAGCGTGTATAGACCGAAAGCCCAATTTCTTCCGTTTTATCCGAACCAAAAGAATATTCCGTTGCCGTTGAAGACGTTAGAATTGCCCGTCCTTTACCACCCAAATAGACATTAACATCCACTACACCGTCATCTTTAATTGTCATTCCCTGAGCAATCGCGCCACTAAAACAACAATCCAAAATAATGACCTGACGTTGGGATTTACTGCTATTAATTTTGTTCTGTAGGTAGGTTGTCGCTACGGCAGTTGAATCGACTAATTGACCGTTATCCTTACGAGTATTACAGTTGGCTAGATAGAGTTGTCCCCGCTCATCTTTAACTCCATGCCCTGAAAAATAAAATAAGAGTAAATCATCCTTAGCGCGATTGGCAAATAAATGATAAATCGCATCTTCCATTTCTTGACGTTGAGGATTTTTGAGAATAGAAACATCTGTTTCGGCAAAATTGCCCATTTCAGGATGAACCAAAACTTCCCGCAGAGCTTCCACATCCAAAACCGAGCCAGGTAAAGGATTTAAACCTAATTGGTATTCACTAACGCCAATCAATAACGCTAATTTTTTCATATCAATTCCCTATGAATCCGTCAATTTTTTATAGGCTTCAACCACAGCGTCTAAGTCTTCCCGACTGTATGCCTCGATCTCAAATTTTTTGCCATTAGCTTCTCCAGATAATTTCATCGGTTTATTGCCAAAGCGATCGCCTAAAAATCGGATTACCTTCAATCCATTGGAAATGCTAACCTCTGCTTTTAACAGCCCTACTAGAAAACTACCGACAGCTTTACTCCCTTCTGGCGGATTCGGATCAGCTACCCGCTCAACTTTTTCCACTTCTTCCAGTTGATTCAATTCAATCCACAATTGCTGAGTATCTTCATCCAGTTCCTCGGCATCGAGTTCAGGATCTATCAAACTGATGGTCAGCTTAACCGTAGCATCAATCGTCATAAAACTAGCCAGAATTTTCTATATCTTTGAAAATTTTATCTTAAATCTGCTTAAAAAGGATTCCTATGAATTAAATTAATGGTTAATAGTTACTAAAAAGCCGTTAGCAAATTCTTGATATAACTCCTTAAGATGCTCCTTTAAATCCTTTAAGTTATCCCCTTGAGTCCAATGATCAGGATATTCATTTAAATATCCCAAAAATTTACCATCATTTTCTTGCCAATAAGTATATTGCAGTTTCATAATTCGTTAATCTTAGTGATGAATAATTTCTAAAAAGTTGGGAAAAAGAATTGAGTATAGGCTTGAATCATCGCTTGTCCAAAAAATAGGCTGATTAATGCGCCACCTGCTAAAAATGGCCCAAAGGGAAATCCCTGTCGTCGTTGCAATAATCCCAATGCGATCGCGCCTCCCCCCACAATAGCACCAATAAAACAGGCTAAAAACGCAGTCATTAACATCAATTGCCAACCTAACCAAGCTCCGATCATGGCGGCTAATTTGGGATCACCGTCTCCCATTGCCACTTTTCCTAATAACATCGTTCCTACCAATCGCACTAAATCAAAGAGCCAGAGTCCTAATACGGCACTCGCGATCGCGCCCACGAGAGAGATAACGAAACTATCTGTTTGCCAGCCTCTAAGACCTTGAAAAACCAATCCTGCTATTAGTCCCGATTTGGTTAACGCTCCAGGCAGCGTCATCGTATCCCAATCAATGAGAGATAAAGCCAATAACCAACTGATTAAGACCCAATAGCCTAGCGTAGTTAAGTCCAGACCAAATTGCCAAAATACCCAACAAAAAAGTAAGCCTGTAATCGCTTCAACGATGGGATAACGGGGAGAAATCGGCGTTTTGCACCAGCGACATTTGCCTTTTAACCATAACCAACCCAGAACAGGAACATTTTCCGTCTTGCCCAAAGGATGATAGCAATGGGGGCAACGAGAGGGCGGAGAAACCAGAGAAAGATTGGCAGGAAGACGATACGCGACCACATTCAAAAAACTACCGACCGATGCCCCAAATGCAAAGACAAATGGCAGTAAACCAAACAAAAGTAGGTCATCCATAACGCTAGAAAACGCTTGAGTTAAAAATTTCGCTCAAAGTTTAATGACTGAATCCAACAGACGTTAGATCAGTTTAAAACTTAACGGCTCACAAAACGTTTCAATACCCGATTTTAAAGCATATAAAACGGCAGGCGTAACTAATACATTGGGACAAGATTTCATTTCGATTAAATAACTGACAACGGGCGCAATATTTCCTGCTAAGAGTTGGTTGCGAAAATCAGTTTTACAAATATCTACTCGGCACCGTTTTGCTAATCCCTCTAACCAATCTTCCCGATCAGGTTGTTGTCCCGCGTGAATTGCTAAGGATAGGGCTGCATCTTCAATATTTCCCTCACAATCTTCAATCGCATCTAAGGCAACGAGGGCTTCGGGAAAGAGAGCCAGTTGGGAACGATATTGGGCAATTTCTTGGGAGCTTAAAATGAACATAAAATTAGATGATTGAGGAAAATTCTAAGGCTTTAAATCAGTTAAATGGGCGAATATCATTAATTATAATTGATTATCTTTTAAAATACCCTAAAGCTAAGGATTACCTAAAGACAGGACAAAAAATGTAAGGAATCGAGAAAAAGAGAAAAAGTGGATGGAGAAGGACTCAGAACAAGATGACGAAGATGATCAAAATCCAGACGGAAAAGGCTCTGAGCGCGACGACCATGTTTCTTAATGAGAATAGGATGAAGCCGATGAATTTCTAAACCCATCTTGAGAGACGAAGCCAAAGCTAAAGCCAGTAAAGCCAAAAGTTTACGAACCAACTTAATCGCTATATTGACATTACTCCTAACATCAGAAGCAGTAAACTTTGTATTACAGATCGGTAGACTACTGTTGTTGAGACCGCGATCGCGTTGAGATAAAAATAAAAAGACAGCCCCACGTAGGACTGCCCCAAAATTAATTAATCAAAAATCAATGATTATTTGACGGTTACTTTAGCACCGGCTTCTTCAAGTTGTTTCTTGATAGATTCAGCATCATCCTTGCCAGTCCCTTCTTTGATGGGTTTGGGAGTAGCTTCAACTAAATCTTTAGCTTCTTTCAGACCTAAACCAGTGATGGTACGAACAACTTTAAGAACGGCAATTTTCTTGTCAGCAGGAACGTCTTCGAGAATAACGTCAAATTCAGTTTTCTCTTCAGCCGCTTCAGCAGGCGCAGCACCAGGAGCAGCAGCAACAGCAAAGCCACCAACGGGAGCAGCAGCACTTACGCCAAAGGTTTCTTCAATTTGCTTAACTAATTCAGCCGCTTCTAAGAGGCTAAGAGTTTTTAACTGTTCTAAAATTTGATCGGTTGCAGCAGACATTTCGTAAACTCCTTCAGTAATTAATAATTAATAGTTAATAGTTGCTTTTGCTTGATTCCCTATTAACTCAACCCACTTATTCTTTTTCGGAATAAGCTTTGACACCACGGCCAATAGAAGTCGGAACTTCCTTGATACCGATTGCAATCTTGGCGGTGATACTGTTGAGGGCACCAGCAATTTGAGCCATCAACTGTTCCTTCGACGGTAAATCACCTAAGGCATCAACATCAGCTTTCGATAAAGCTTTTCCTTCTAAGACCCCACCGCGCAATTCGGTTTTTTTAGTCTCTTTTTGGAAACCTTTATAGGCTTTGATAACGCCGCCAAAATCTTCTTTTACGAGCAACAGAACAGAAGATCCTTTCAGAAATTCGTTCATGGGTTGCCATTGCTCTTGACCATCGATCGCTAAACGAACGAGGGTATTTTTCGCAACTTTACAGGTTCCGCCAAGCGGACGGACACGTCTCCGTAAATCGGTAATTTCCGCAACGGACAAACTTTGGTAGTCAATCACCAGAGCCAATTGGGACTCTTCAAAGAGTTCCTTGACCTCAGCGACAACTTCCGTTTTGTTTTCTCTGGTTCTTCCCATTCGGTATTCACCTCCTTCAGGCTTGGGATTCTTTAAACGCCCTGACACAAAACAAAACCCCTAGCAATTTGCCGGGGCTGAAGATCGGTGACTGTTATAGATAGAAAATATCTATCGAGCGAGTCAGTCATTTAACCGATTTCAGGCTTCAACCTCGGCAGGCTAATTAAGCAATTTGCCCCTGCTGTCTTCGGTACAGAGCCGAAATATGGGAGTTTTGTTGGTTGTCTAATACTAGCTCTCTGCGAGTTTGAGGTCACGCAAAGCATTAATATCAACTTGAATGGAAGGCCCCATCGAAGAAGATATGTAAATACTGCGCCAGAAACGACCTTTAGCCCCAGAGGGACGGTTACGGTCAATTGTTTCTTGTAATGCTTTCAGGTTTACCAGTAAATCTTCGGCAGCAAAAGACACCTTTCCAAACATAACATGAACGATACCCGTTCTGTCAGCACGGAACTCTAATTTTCCTGCTTTGTATTCATTAACGGCAGCCGCTAAGTCGGTAGTAACGGTTCCCCCTTTCGGTGAAGGCATTAAACCACGAGGCCCTAAGACCCGTCCTAACTTCGCAATTTTCGGCATCATATCAGGCGTAGCAATCAGAACGTCAAAGTCCATCATGCCGCCTTGAATTTCATCAATTAATTCTTCAGAACCAAAGATGTCAGCCCCAGCATTTTTAGCTTCTTGGACTTTTTCCCCTCTGGCAATAACCGCTACGCGAACGGTTTGTCCTGTGCCTTTGGGTAAAGAAACGGTGGTTCTCAATTGTTGATCCGTATATTTGGGATCAATGCCTAAGCGGACATGGACTTCGGCGGTTTCATCAAATTTGGCGGTTGCCGTATCTTTCAGTAAGGCGATCGCGTCGGCAGGTTCATAGACCTTATTTTGATCAACCTTCGCAAGAGCTTCTCTGAAGCGTTTTGAGAGTTTTTTGGGCATTTTTTAGATTCGATCTCCTTGGGTGCTAACGAAGTGAATACTTCTCCCCTAAATAAGTGATTAAGTCTGAATTTTGAGTAATTTAGTAAAAATCAGTAACCTTCAAAAGTTACTATTCACTACTTATTACTAACTATTCACTAGTCTTAGTCTTTCACCGTGACACCCATATTGCGGGCAGTCCCTTCAACGATTTTCATGGCAGCCTCAATGTCATTGGCATTCAGGTCAGGCAATTTCGTTTGGGCAATTTCCCGAAGTTGATCGCGAGAAATCGCGGCGACTTTTTTCTTATTGGGTTCGTTAGACCCTCTTTCAATCCCAGCAGCTTTACGGATTAATACCGACGCAGGAGGGGTTTTGAGAACGAAGGTAAAACTACGGTCTTCATACACGGAGATTTCAACAGGAATAATCATTCCAGGTTGATCCGCCGTTTTAGCGTTATATTCCTTACAGAAGGCCATGATGTTGACCCCATGTTGACCCAAAGCAGGGCCCACAGGAGGTGCAGGGTTAGCCTTGCCCGCAGGAAGCGCGAGTTTAATCAGAGCGACGACTTTCTTTGCCATTGCTAAATATTAGTTTTGTTTTTCCACTTGGTTAAATTCCAATTCGACGGGAGTATCCCGACCGAAAATGGATAGTAAGGCTTTTAGCTTACTTCTTTCAGGGCTGACTTCGATCACTTCCCCTTCAAAGTCTTTAAATGGGCCAGAGAGTACCAGAATCTTATCGCCTGTTTGCATATCAATCTTGACGATCGCTTCCTGTTCTTCGGCTTGCTTAAAGATACGTTCCACTTCACCACGGCTTAAGGGTAACGGGTGAACATGTCCCCGACCGCGACCGTAGTGACGTTTTTGTTCTGATCCGACGAAGTTGATCACATGGGGCGTATTTTTCACCACCTGCCAAGCGTCATCGTCCATAATCATGCGAATCAAAACGTACCCTGGAAAAACTTTTTCTTCGCCGTGTTGACGAGAACCGTCTTTCCGTACTTTGACAATGGGAGTTTTGGGGATTTCGACTTGAAGAATACGGTTAGCTACGTCTAAGGTGTGAATGCGCTGCTCTAAATTGGTTTTTACTCGCTTTTCACAACCTGATGCCACTTGTACAGCATACCAACGGCCTTTTTCTCGTTTTTCTTCGGGTCGTCGTTCTTCTTCCAAAAATTGATCGTCAGCAAAACTCATTTCAATACCCTTTTGTGTTTCTTAGAAGTAGCTATCCTCAACCGAATAAAAAGGGTTGATTGGCTACCCAAGAAAAGAAGTTATCCACTAAGTAGATCGTCGTGGCGACCAAGGTCACCATCAAAATAACGGCAACGGATTCGCTGATCAGTTGCTGGCGCGGAGGCCAAACGACTTTTTTAAGCTCTTCTTTGGTTTCATCGACGAAAGAACCTAATTGGAGATTGACTTTCTCTGATTGAACCTCAGATGCTTCAGGTTTTGTCACTTCTTTTCTGGCCACAATTTCGCCTCTCCGTCCAAATGAAATTATTCGGTGATATCAGAAAAATGTTCGGCTCTCAATCAAGCTTTCCCAATTTGTCTGATTGACTTAGGGCTATTGGTTATCAACGCGCCCTGGAGGACTTGAACCCCCGACATCAGGTTTTGGAGACCTGCGTTCTACCAACTGAACTAAGGACGCATAGTCTGAGCAGCCGCTAATTGGGTTGCTCCCAACTCCTAACCATCATATCTTATTTTGACACTAATTTTAACTGTATGCCTCTGGTTAAGATTTTTTTAGAGGCTACGGTCAAAGCGTTGCTGAATACGAGTTGCCTTACCGACGCGATCGCGCAGATAGTACAACTTAGCCCGACGAACTTTACCACGACGGAGAATTTGAATGCTGGCAACAAGGGGGGAATGAAGCAGGAAAACCCGTTCGACTCCGACTCCTTGGAACACTCTACGAACCGTGATGGTTTCACTAATGCCGCCATTGCGCTTAGCGATTACAGTGCCTTCATAGGGCTGAACACGTTCTTTTCCACCTTCAACGATTTTAACGCCTACCTTAACGGTATCGCCGACGTGAATGGTGGGCAGGTCACTTTTAATGAACTCTGCTTCTATCGAGTTTATGATTGCTTGAGCGTTCATCTCTTTAGTAAAAATCCACAATTTTTCATCATACTCTGTTTTGGTCAATTTGTTAAGTTTGGTATTGATTCCGTTGGTGACAATTTAAGGGAAACTAAGGCGATCGCTGTCTACTCCGAAAAATTAAGTTGATTGGCTGGGGCTGGGTGTGTTCTAATAGCCTCAAACGCTTTACCGATGAGGATTTATTTTCATGCAGGCAGTTATTTGCGGTTACTACGGCCAGGGAAATGGGGGAGATGAAGCCCTGTTGGTTTCGTTGTTGGAGATGTTACCCCCCCACGTTAAACCCGTTGTGCTGTCTGCCCATCCCGAACAAACGGCCCGTGCCTATGGGGTAGAAAGTTGCCCGAATCGATCGTTTGCTGAAATTTTAAAAGTCCTACGGCGATCGCAGATTTTTATTTGGGGGGGAGGCAGCTTAATGCAGGATTCCACCAGTTTTGCCAGCCCTTTGTACTACGGTGGTTTAATGCTGTTAGCTCAGCGATTGGGGTTAAAAACCGTCGCCTGGGGTCAGGGGATTGGCCCCCTCAAACGACCGCTTATTCGTTGGTTTACGCGACACGTGATTAAAGGCTGTACTGCGGTAAGTGTGCGGGATCAAGCTTCAGCCCAACTGCTCAAACAATGGCGAATTCCTGCAACCCTCGCCCCCGATCCCGTTTGGGTTTTAACGAGCCAAGATTCCCAATTATCAACCCCCTCCCGCCCCATTGTGGCGGTCAATTTGCGTCGCCATTCCTCCCTAACCCCTGAACGATTAGAAACTTTGATTACGGCACTGGTGGAATTTCAAAACACGACGGGCGCGAGTTTACTGTTAGTCCCTTTCCAAATGTCTCAGGATTTGGCTTTAGCAGAGGCGATCGCGGCTCGGTTAACGGGACAGTATCAAATCATCCAAGAAGCCGATCCCAGAAAGCTCAAAGGGGTATTCCGAGGAGTTGATTTAACCATTGGAATGCGTCTGCATAGCTTAATCATGGCAGCCTCCGAAGGTTCCCGTTGTTGTGCCCTCAGTTATGACCCCAAGGTGAGCCGTTTAATGGCAGAAGTGAACATGTCTGGCTGGGAATTAGCCGAACTTCCCACTGATCCTCATGCCATTAGCCAAAGCTGGCAACAAATTTACCAATCAGGAAACCCGTTAAGCCGCCTCCAACTGGATAACTTGATTGAGCAAACCCTCGCCCACCAAGCCCTATTAGCGCAAGCTTGCCAGCCTTAAGACATAGAGCCAAGACCGCGATCGCTATCGTCAAATCTCTATATGGTCATTCTTGCTTTTTCATCAATCCTTTGTTACATTTATTGATATAACTCTTTACAGACCTTAACATTCATCCAGTAACAATCATGAACAACGAAACGAACGGCAAATTTGGTTTTACTTCCTTCGCTGAAAACTGGAATGGTCGCTTAGCGATGATCGGTTTTGTAGCTGCTCTTATCCTTGAATTAACTTCTGGCCAAGGTGTTTTACACTTCTTCGGCATTCTCTAAATTTATTTGGTTATAGCCTCGTCAATCTCAAAAAAGCTAACTGGGTAACTTGTTCTAAACTGCCCAGTTTTTTATTTTTATATTATTAATGACCCTAAAAAAAGAGGACGGAAGCCCGAATGGTAACTTCTATCCCCTTTTTTTAATTCAAAGTGTATGTTAGATGAGCAACTTAAGCTTCTTTACGAGTGGTTAAGTCACCCACTTTCGCAAATACACCGAATTCCACTTGTTCTTCCAGTCCAGGATCAACCCCAGCGAATACGTCGCGGAAGAGAGTCCGAGAACCGTGCCAAATGTGGCCAAAGAAGAATAAGAGCGCAAATACCGCGTGACCAAAGGTGAACCAACCGCGAGGGCTAGTGCGGAATACCCCATCAGAATTGAAGGTTTCGGTATCGAATTCAAAGCCTTCACCTAATTGAGCCTTACGTGCAAATTTCTTCACAGAAGGCGCATCGCTAAAGGTTTGTCCATCTAATTCGCCACCGTAGAAGCTAACGGTAACGCCGGTTTGTTCAATACTGAACTTAGATTCAGAACGACGGAAGGGGATATCGGCACGAACCACACCATCTTCATCGGTCATGATAATGGGGAAGGTTTCAAAGAAGTTGGGCATCCGACGAACGGTTAACTCACGACCTTCTTTGTCTTTGAATACGGGGTGTCCGATCCAGGTTTTGGCAATTCCATCACCGCTATCCATTGCACCTGTACGGAATAAACCACCTTTAGCAGGGCTATTGCCGACGTAATCATAGAAAGCGAGTTTTTCAGGAATATTGCTCCAAGCTTCAGACAACGACGCACTTGGCTATCGACACGGCGTTGAATTTCTTCTTGGAAGTAGCCTTTATCCCATTGGTAACGGGTGGGGCCAAATAATTCAATCGGAGTGGTGGCGTTACCATACCACATGGTTCCTGCTACGACGAAAGCAGCAAAGAAGACGGCAGCGATACTGCTAGACAGAACGGTTTCAATGTTACCCATTCTCAACGCTTTATAGAGACGCTCAGGGGGACGAACCGTTAAGTGGAATAATCCAGCAATAATACCAACAACCCCAGCCGCAATATGGTGAGCCACAACGCCCCCAGGATTAAAGGGGTTAAAGCCTGCTGGCCCCCATTCAGGTGCGACGGGTTGAACGTGGCCCGTCAGACCGTAGGGATCGGAAACCCACATACCAGGCCCCCAAACCCCTGTAAGGTGGAACGCACCAAAACCAAAACAGAGAAGTCCAGATAAGAACAGGTGAATACCGAACATTTTCGGTAAGTCTAACGCTGCTTCACCAGTACGGGGATCAACGAATAATTCTAAATCCCAGAAAACCCAGTGCCAAACAGCCGCTAAGAAAAGTAAACCCGATAAAACGATGTGAGCCGCAGCTACGCCTTCAAATGACCAGAAGCCAGGATCAACGCCTGTTTCTCCTGTCACGCTCCAGCCACCCCAGGAGGAGGTAACGCCTAAGCGAGCCATGAAGGGTAATACGAACATCCCTTGCCGCCACATGGGATTTAAGACGGGATCACTCGGATCAAAAATAGCAAGCTCATAAAGAGCCATCGAACCAGCCCAACCTGCCACGAGGGCGGTGTGCATGAGGTGAACTGAGATTAGCCGACCTGGGTCATTCAGAACGACTGTATGAACTCGATACCAAGGTAGTCCCATTGACGCTCCTTCTATATAACTGACAATTTAGGTCTTTAGAGACGCTTTATTAAATGAGTATTTGGGTTATTCACGATTTCCTTGCCTAGTCGCTTAGGGTTAAGACGGTCTAGGTGGTGGAAGTTGAGTTCTAATTATTATCCCTTGAAAGTGAGGATATTTTGAAGTAGTGTAACGATTGTTAGGAGAGAGTGCAAGCATTTTTAATAGTCTCAAAGCTTGAAAAATCTATCTCTACCGACAAATTTGCAGTTTACGAAACTTTATGAAGCCATTCCGTAATTCCATCGGCGATCGCTTGAACTAATTTTTCTTGCTCCTGGGGATTGGTGATCCACTCAAATTCATTCGGGTTAATCATAAAGCCCAATTCCAAAAGAACGGATGGTGTGGTATGGGGTCGAGTGAGGGCTAAATTATTCCAATAAACCCCATAGGACGGTCGATTGAGCTTTTGTACTAAATAGGTTTGTAAAAACATGGCTAAATCCTGAGCTTGGGGATGATACCAAAAGGTACTAACGCCTTGGGTTTTGATGGCATCGCCGCTATCGGGTAAGGAATTGTAATGAATTGAGAGGGCAATAGTCGGTTTGAGTTGATTAATGAGATTCACCCGTTCTGCTAAGGACAGATCGACATCGGTTTCTCTGGTGAGGTAAACGGTGGCTCCCCGTTGTCTCAGGAGGGGCGTTAATTTTTGAGCAATGACTAAGTTAATGTCTTTTTCGGGATAGCCTGTGGGGCCGAGTGCGCCTGCTTCTTTTCCACCATGCCCAGGGTCAAGCAAAATAACGGCTCCTTTTAAGGAATTTTTATTAGTGGTGAGTTGGGGGGGATGACGGAGAGACAGAATTAAACTGGTGCCTTCGTAGCGGAAATCATAGCCCCATTGCTGTTTGGATTTGAGTAAAAAGGTATATCTAATCTGATTGGGTTGCACCTGTTGCCAGTCGAGGCGTTGGATAAAGGGATTGTTATCGAGCCGAATGGTGTCGGTTTGGGCAGTGGTGTTATGTAATGTTAAGGAAAATTTATTATCTTCTTGTTTAATGCTGATGGGAACAGGAACTTGTAGGGGAAATATGATTTCGGTGCGATCAGGTAAGACGCGGGAGGTAATACTCCGAATCAGCGATCGCGGCGGCACTTGATTCGTTAATAAACGGGTTTCAGAGGCTTGAATCCAGGCTCCGTAGTCGAGCTTTAACCAATTTCCCTCTTTTCCAATAACACTGGCTTGGGTTCCTTTGGGTAAGGGCGTTAAACGGGAATGATCCGTCGTCGGGCCCGTACGAGCAACTCCATTTTCTGACGTAACTTCTATTACTTCTAGTTGATTGGGATCGAGAATCGTAACGCTTCCTTTGCCCTGTTCGCTAATGGTTTGATTGTTGGCTTGGAGTTGAAAAATTGGAACACCTAAGTTACCTACTTGATTGAAACTAGTGCAGCCCTTATAAGTTTCGGTATTTTGGGGAATGGGTTGATTCGCCGCAGTGAGCACAGCCGAATTTGGGGGCAGTTCCACACTTTTTCCTTGGGGTAGTAGGGGAATGGTTTGATTGCCGAGTTGGATAGAAACGTTCGCTTGATTGGGCGCGATCGCAGAAAAACAGATGGATTCATCGGGAAGCCGAGCGATATCTTGATTGGGGCGAAGGGAATTGGGCGCAAAGCCTAAGCCATTGGGTAAAACAGGCTGAGAACTGTTACGGGTAATAATGCGTTGAATTTCTTGATCTTTATAGCGAATGGTAAATAAATTTTGTCCTAAATTGAGAGAAAAAGTCGGCGCAAAGTTACCCGTTGAGCTACGGTCAATGGGGTAATCGTTAATCAGCACTTGGGCATCGGGGGGAGCGTTACCGATTAGGAAAATTTTGTCTGAGGTGGTTTGATGATTATTGGGCGGATAGGCTAAAAAAAGCTCTTGAACGTTTTGTGCTAATACCATTTGAGAAGTCCCTCCCCACAAAACTGCACCCCAGGCGATCGCGGTTATCAATTTAGACATATAGCTTAAAGTTTCGGGTTAATAATTATAAAAATCCAGCAATACGCGATGTGCTGCTCAGTTTAGTTGCCCATCGTGTTAAAGCCCTAATTGAGCAAGAAAAGATTATACTTTAAAGGCTTTAGCGTAAGCTTTTAAGTAATTGGTCATAAACCTTGTATCTTTTACCATTAGCTTTAATATTTAAGTATTTAACAATTATCAATGCCCCAAGAGCAATCACCGACCGCATCATCCGTTACCCGTTACCAAAACGCGGCACTTAATTACTATCTCCAATTAACAGGGTCATCCTATCTTCACTATGGTTATTGGGAGCCGTTGCCCACTTCGCCAGAGGAGCGATCGCTGTTTAAATTAAGGATTGCTCAAGAAGCCTATTCCAAAAAATTATTGAGTTTTTTACCCCCAGACACCGAGATTTTATTGGATGTGGGCTGTGGGATTGGGGGAAATGCCGTTTTTTTATTAAATCAAGGCTTAAAGGTAGATGGCTTAGCTCCCGATCCCTTTCAGCAGGAAAAATTTCTAGAAAAAACCCAAGGAAAAGCGAAATTTTATCTCAGTAAATTTGAAGATTTTCAGGCAACCCAACCCTATGATGTGGTCATGTTAAGCGAAAGTAGTCAATACATGGCGGCCAAAGATATTGCAAAGAGTGCAGCAGTAGCCCTCAAGCCTAACGGTTATCTGTTGTTAGCGGATATGTTACGGACAGATGCTAGTTATACCGAAGGCATTTTTTCTAATTGTCATGTAGTAGAAGATCTCGAAAGTGCGCTATCTCAAGCAGGATTTGAATTAATCAAACGGGAAGATATTTCTCGACAAGTTGCGCCGACTCTAGACTTAGCTGTAGAAGTTTTTCGTCAATTTGGCTTAAGTACGGGAGAATACATTGCCAATGTAATTAAAATTGCGGTTCCACCGCTTTATTATCTGTTTAATTGGATTTATGAGCGTTGGTTCAAAAAGGTGATTACCGAAGGGCTGAATGCCAGCCAAATTTTTGACAAACACCTCTGTTATGAAATCCAGCTTTGGCAGTTTACGGATACTCAAAGAATTTAACCGAAACGTCCACTGACGTAATCTTTGGTAATTTCTTGAGAAGGATCTTGGAAGATCTTTTCAGTACGGTCATATTCAACTAAATAGCCGACTTTTGAGCCTTTATTTGTCGCTTCTGCATTAAAAAAGGCCGTCATGTCCGATACCCGTGAGGCTTGTTGCATATTGTGGGTGACGATGACAATGGTATATTGCTGCTTCAATTCGTGAATTAATTCTTCGACTTTTAAGGTAGAGATAGGATCTAAGGCGGAACAAGGTTCATCCATTAAAATGACCTGGGGTTGAATCGCGATCGCTCTAGCAATACAAAGTCGTTGTTGTTGTCCACCAGAGAGGGCTAAACCACTTTGTTTGAGTTTATCTTTGACATCATCCCAAAGAGCCGCTTTTTTTAAAGAATTTTCGACTAATTCATCTAAATCGCCCTTATAACCATTTAATTTGGCTCCGAAGGCGATATTTTCATAAATCGATTTTGGGAAAGGATTGGCTTTTTGGAACACCATACCAATGGAACTTCGTAGCCCAACAGGATCGACTTTAGGAGCATAAATATCTCGACCTCGAAAGGTAATTTGTCCTTCAATGCGGGCACTAGCCACTAAATCATTCATGCGATTAAAACACCGCAATAGGGTACTTTTGCCACAACCCGATGGCCCAATAAAAGCAATGACTTGACGTTCAGGAATATCGGAGCCGTAGTAAACGTTGACATTTTTAGCCCTTAGAACGGCTTCTGTAATCACATCATTCGCGACAGTCATTGGTTACTTCTCTCTGTTGAATTTTATATAATGCAAACCAAAAAATTATCTTTACTCTTTAAAAAAACAAAAAATCTTTGAATTTTAACCAAATCGACCACTCACATAATCTCTGGTTGCTTGAACTTGAGGATTTCCAAAAATATTTTCCGTTCTGTCAAATTCGGCAAGATAGCCCACTTTACTGCCTTTGTCGGTAACTTCTGCATTAAAAAATCCTGTGATGTCTGCAACGCGGGTTGCTTGCTGCATGTTGTGGGTCACGATAATGATCGTGTATTTTTGCTTGAGTTCGTGCATTAATTCTTCGACTTTAAGGGTAGAAATGGGGTCAAGAGCAGAGCAGGGTTCATCCATTAATAACACCTCAGGTTGCATGGCGATCGCTCTAGCAATACAAAGCCGTTGTTGTTGACCTCCTGATAGGGAAAAACCACTGGCTTGTAACTTATCTTTGACTTCATCCCAAAGCGCGGCACGACGTAGCGAAGTTTCCACCAACTCTTCTAAATCACCTTTGAATTTATTGACTCTTGCGCCATAGGCCACATTATCAAAAATACTTTTGGGGAAAGGATTGGGCTTTTGGAAAACCATACCGATATGCTTTCGTACCTGAACAGGATCAACATCTTTGGCATAAAGGTTTTGACCATGATAGGAAATTCGTCCTGTTAATCGGAAGCCATTAATGAGATCATTTAGCCGATTAAAACAACGAAGAATGGTACTTTTCCCACAACCTGAGGGGCCAATAAAAGCGGTCACTTTGTTTTTGGGAATTGCTAAGGAAACATCTCGAACGGCGCAATAATTACCGTAATAAATATTAATATTTTCTGTTTTAATAACAGTTTTCATTTCGGTAATGGGGTCTAACGTGCGGTACATAAAAAGTCCTAATAGGGTTAATGGTATTTTGGATTTATTAGCTTTATCGACTTAATTGTTAAATTAAATCTAAATGATGTTCTCAATATTATTAATGCCTAATAATACTGGGGATTAATAAACTTTTCGTGTAGTGGCTAAACGAGCAAATACACTAGATAACAGTATTAAGAAAACCAATAATAAAGAAGCCGCCCAAGCTAATTGTTGTTGGGGTTTAAAGGGAACGGTGGCAAAGTTATAAACTAAAACCGATAGGGTCGCAATGGGTTTATCTAAACCATTTGGCCAGAAGTTGGAATACAACGCAGTAAAAATTAACGGTGCTGTTTCTCCCGCCGCACGGGCGATCGCTAAGGTGACTCCCGTTAAAATAGAGGGTAACGCCGCAGGTAAGACAATCAATAAAACCGATTGGTAGTTATAAGCTCCAACGCCTAACGCTGCCCAGCGAATATCCTGGGGAACAATTTGTAAGGCTTCGTCCGTCGTCCGAATAATCGTCGGTAGCATTAAAACTGAGAGCGCAATGCCTCCCGCGATCGCCGAAAATCCGATAATGCCACTGGCCACTAATAAACCGTAGGCAAAAATCCCCGCAATAATGGACGGAACCCCGCTTAAAATATTGGTGGCAAAGCGTACCCAACGGGCAATTTGGTTATTATTGCTAAATTCCGATAAATAGACGGCCGCTAAGACTCCGATAGGAACCGCGATCGCTGTGGCTAACCCAACGACAATCAAGGTTCCTATGATGGCATTGGCCACGCCGCCGCCTTTTAAGCCTGGTGGGGGTGGGAGTTTGGTTAATAAGTCCAGATTTAAATTACTGGCCCCTTGAACAACAACGTAGGTTAAAACGGAAAAGAGAGGAATTAGGGTAACAACAAGACAGACTACCGCTAATCCCGTCATGATTAAACCAAAGAGAGAACGGGGGCTTCCTGGTTTCTTTTTAAGTTGATTTCCTAAGCTTTGGGAATCAGTACTATTGTCGAACTCTTGCATAAAATCATTTAAAATTTAACAAATTCTTCACACTATAACGACTCACAACTTTAATTACGGGTATTTATTAACTATATTTGGCTTTTACTTTCCCCACGATTAACTCAGCTAAAATATTAACAATTAGCGTCAAGATCATTAAAACTAAACCTGCATACATCAGGGCGGAAACTTGCATTCCTGAGGCTTCTGCAAATTGATTAGCCAACAAAGACGCGATCGTATTGGCGGGATCGAGAAGAGAAAAACTGAGCTTATTAGAGTTCCCAATAATCATGGTGACTGCCATTGTTTCTCCCATTGCTCTTCCTAACGCTAACATAATGCCTCCGACAATGCCTGAGAAGGCCGCAGGTATTAACACCCGAAAAATGGTTTCCCAACGAGTTGCTCCTAATCCCAAAGAGGCTTGGCGCAATTCGGGCGGTAACGCAGCTAGTGAATCCCTCGCGATCGCCGTAATAATGGGAAGAATCATAATGGCAAGAATAATTCCCGCCGTTAACATCGATTGGCCCGATGGCTCACTGCTAAATAAAGGAATCACACTAAAATTTTCGTGTAGCCAAAATCCAACCTGATTTTTAATTAAAGGAGCTAACACAAAAATTCCCCATAATCCATAAACCACGCTAGGGATTGCGGCCAATAATTCCACCAAAAAAATTAAAATTGTCCGAATCTTAGGGGGAATAAAATCTTCACTTAACAAAATTGCTGTCCCCAGCCCTAATGGAACCGCCATTAAAAGCGATAAAAAGGCACTAACCAGCGTTCCCGTAATTACCGGTAAGGCCCCATAAATATCCTTAACGGGATCCCACTCCCTTTGCAACAAGAATCCCAAGCCATATTCCCGTAAGGCAGGTAGGGCTTCCGTTGCAATAATAAAGCCGATAAATAGCAGAATTAAACCAATTCCCACCGCAAAACTTAAGGTTAACCAGCGAAAACCTTGCTCCAGAAATTTTTCTAGCGGCGATCGCGATTTAATGGGGTTAGTCGAGACAACATTAGGAGAACTCATGCAAACTTTAGGACATTTTAGATTAGATAAGTATTAATACTGAAAAAAGACGTTAGAGTAGTGAATATTGCAAATTAACATTCACTACCTTTGTTTTATTTAACCGTGATTGTAAAATCGGGGCTAATGGCATCTGCGGCTGCCGCGACTTTCTCCACAACCGTTGGCGGTAAAGGAACATAACCCAAATCGGCACTTTGTTTCTGTCCTTCCGTTAAACCGTATTGAATCATTGCTTCCATCGCCTTCGCTTTTTCAGGATCATCATATTTTTTGAAAGCCAAAATCCAGCTATAGGTCACGATGGGATAGGATTTTTCACCATCAGGATTGACAATAAACGCCCGTAAATCAGGCGGTAACGTAACCGTTGCTAGGGTATCTGCCGCACTCGTATCATTCGGGACAATAAATTGTCCTGCTTTATTTTGTAGGCTGGCCATTGTTAAATTATTGTTTTTGGCATATCCGTATTCGATATAGCCCAAGGAAGCTTGGTTTTGTTGGATCGAAGCCGTTACCCCTTCATTGCCTTTGCCACCCATGAATTTTCCTTTAGCAGTAGGCCATTGCACACTCTTGCCATCACCAATTGAAGATTTCCATTCTGGGCTAATAGCACTGAGATATTTAGTAAAGACAGCGGTGGTTCCACTCCCATCGGAGCGGTGAACAACGGTAATCGGCGTATCTGGCAATTTTGCCTCTGGGTTATCTTTCACCAGTTTCGGATCGTTCCATTTCGTAATTTTGCCGAGAAAAATATCGGCTAAGTTTGCTTGAGAAAGTTTTAAGCCTTCAACGCCAGGCAGATTATAGGCAATGACCACGCTACCGGCGGTCATGGGGAGCATTAAAACCCCTCTGCTGACTTTGCTAATTTCATCATCCTTCATGGCGACATCACTCGCCCCAAAGTCAACGGTTCCTTTGACAAATTGTTCTACCCCCGCGCCACTCCCCACGGATTGATAATTGACTTGGATTTGGGGTATTAAACCGTTGAGTTGGACAAACCAGTTTTGATAAAGAGGGGCAGGAAATGTCGCTCCAGCCCCCGTTAATCCCACATTAGATTTTAAATCGACCTTAATGGGTGTACTAGTACTAGTAGATTGGTTTCCTGTCGGTGTTGTTGTCTCACCAGTTTGTGTCGTATCAGTTTGACCGCCGCCACAAGCCGTTAAGCTCAATGTCAGCGTTAGTAAGGATACGGAAGCAACCAACCGATAGGCAGAATGTCTGAAACGACTGGAAATAAACATAAAGAATGAGAATAATTAGAATCTTGTAATGATTAAAATCTTGAAACGTAGCTAATTTTACAGTAAATACTATCCCTTGTTGGTAAAGGGATGGTTAAGAGCACCCTAAAAATATGATGATTTCTTTATTTTTACTCAGCTTCTGAGTATCAATTTTATTTCGACCTCAAGAGCTTCAATCCTCGCTATATCAGCATTTGATCCATTAATTAGTTGTAATAAATTGCTTCTTTGTAGATGATTATCTTGTCAGTTCTTTTTATTAAGATACCGACTTGATTAGATAATAATCTCTCTCTGTTTAATATTTTCTACTAATTTGGCTACTTTGTCTAAGTCCTTATCGCCCGGCGATCGCTCAACACCACTAGAGAGATCAATGCCATCGGGGTTTAATAAACTCAAGGCTTTGGTCACATTATCGGGGTTCAGTCCTCCCGCAAGCAGCCAGGGACAAGGGGGGCGGAAATTGCCTAATTCCTTCCAAGGCAAGGTTTGACCTGTTCCGCCTAACTGTTGAGGATGATAGGCATCTAACAATAACGCATCCACAACGGAAAAATAATGACTTGCCTGAGCTAAGGATTCAACAGACGGAATGCGTAGGGCTTTAATAATTTCGCGTTCTGGCAAAAACTGCTTTACCTGCTGACAAAATTCGGGCGTTTCGTTGCCATGTAATTGAACGCCAGTAAAACCAACTTCAATCACAACCTGTCGAATGGTTTCTAAGCTTGCATTAGCAAAGACCCCAATGGTTTGAATCCCAGAGGGTAAATTTTGTACAACCTGTTGACTTTGTTCGATAGTGACATAGCGGGGAGAGGAAGGCACACAAATAAATCCTAGCGTTTTAATCCCTAATTCGGCGATCGCTTTTCCCTGATCCACTGCTCGAATACCACAAATTTTAATCCGCATCATGTCCCATCGCTGTCTCTATCTTAAATGTTAAGTATTCAAACAAAGTCCCCTGTAGGGTAAAAGAGATTTCTATAATTTCTAGTGTTTATAAAAAAATTATCCCTGTCTAGGAGACATTACTCAATGCATACTATGTTGATGTTACTGGCTGAGATCACCCCGACTACTATTAGCTGGAGTCCATCTGTTGGAATTATTATGAGTGCCGCTAACCTTTTTGCGGTATTTATTGGTTATTTTGCCATTAAAAATCCAGGAAAAAGCCAAGGTTTACCTGTTCCCCAACTTGCGTCTAAGAAACCGTTTGGATTAGCTGAACTGTTAGCAACAATGAGCTTTGGCCATATTTTAGGGGCAGGTCTTGTCCTTGGTCTCGCAAGTACAGGTGCCTTACATTAATCGCCTGTTTGCTTAGGATGTCTATCCTACAACTCATATTTTAGAGGAGAAAAAAGTTTTTTCAGAACATAGTATCTCCTCTATTTAATCAGTGATTACGCGAGTAAGTTTGTGTAGACACTCAGTTTATAATTAGGAAGCAAAGGTTTTAAAATCGAATCTCAGTGATTACTCTGACTTTGTTATTGCCAGGAAAAACTGTTCCCGTTCAGAATTGGACATTTGAGAGCGAAACATTAGTACGAATTGGGCGGGCAGCAGATAATAATGTCGTACTTTACAGTGCCGTCGTTTCTCGCCATCATTTGGAAATTAGACGGGTGCAATCAGGTTGGGAAGCAGTCAATGTGGGAGCAAATGGAACCTATGTCAACGGTCAACCCATCACTAAAGTGCCTGTCATTGACGGCATGATTGTTCGACTAGCCAGTTCTGGCCCAAAAATTCAAATCAATATTGAGCCTGAAGATTCTCCTGCAAAACGTCACTTAGCAAAAATGCAGAAAGCTCAACTGCCTCCAACCCAAGATCCGCCTCACGATGCCTCTAAAGAAACTTTAATTAATTAATTGTTTATTAAATTTATTCTTAATCTTCCTCAGTCGGTCGAGAGTGCAAACTTTTAACCGCCTCTTGGGTAATTTCTTGAATTTGCCCTAAGTTGGGCACAGGTTTTTGATCTTGGCAACTGAGCCATAATAAATATTCCACATTGCCTGCTGGCCCTGTGATGGGGGAAAAGGTTAAGTCCTGATAGTGCCAACCCTGTTGTTGAGCGGTTTGAATCACTTGTTCAATAGCTTCTGCCTGGTCTTTCGGATTACGAACCACCCCATTTTTACCAATCCGCGATCGCCCCACTTCAAATTGGGGTTTTACTAATAACACGACTTCTCTGGGAGCAATTAACAAATTCCAGAGTGGTTCTAAGACTTTGTTCAGGGAAATAAAAGACAAATCCATTACGCCCAAATCCGCAGGGGAGTCTTTGCCATAGAGCTTTTCTTGGGTTAAATAGCGAAAGTTGGTGCGCTCTTTTAAAATAACCCGCTCATCTTGCCGCAGTTTCCAAGCGACCTGCCCATACCCCACATCAACCCCATAAACTCGTTTAGCCCCTGCTT
>CAYZWO010000059.1:16691-24300 GCA_964482215.1 uncultured bacterium | reverse complement strand
CAAATGATTTGGCAATAATTTGACCATCGATGTTACCAGTTGCATTATTGATGGGCGGATTGAACAGTTACTCGATACAGGTTTCATTGAAGGGCAAGTGTTAGTACCCCAATTTGTATTAGCCGAATTACAACAACTCGCTGATACCAGTAACGACCAAAAACGGGTCAGAGGTAGACGGGGATTAGACATTTTAGGACGCATTCAAGAAGCCTTTCCTGAGCGTATTGTTATTCATTCCGCCGATTATGAGGATATTGGTACCGTTGATGCCAAATTAGTACATCTAGCTCAAGAAATCAATGGAATGCTACTCACCAATGACTATAACTTGAGTAAGGTAGCCAACTTGCAAAAAGTTACTATCCTCAATGTGAATGATTTAGCCCAAGCCCTCCGTCCTATTTATCTCCCTGGCGATCCCCTTGATCTTAAATTGCTGAAACAGGGTAAAGAACCCACTCAGGGCATTGGTTATTTAGAAGACGGAACAATGGTGGTGGTCGAAGGGGGACGCGATTTATTAGGCTCAGAGATTCGCGTGATTGTCACTTCTGCCCTACAAACCTCCGCAGGACGGATGATTTTTGCTAAACCCCAGTCGGTTATTGCTGCGAGCGGTCTGTCAACTGCTCAGGAAGTGTCTGCTAATCAATCATAGGTAAGGATATCCGCTCCATAGGGAATCAACAAAGTTGCTAAGATCAAAGAAAAATCAATATCTAGCTAACAGCTCCCAATCAAAAACAATTATGCGTCGATTTCTTAGTATTTTGCTCATCTGTCTTTTGAGCGTAACGACTGTAGCCTGTGGCGGTGGGTCAAATCCAACCCAAGCTGTTAAAACTACGCCCAAAATTGAAAATCAAATTAGCAGCGGGCGTTATCCTGTTCAACAGGCTACCTATGATGATAGCGATGGGGTTTATAGCCTGATGTTGCTGAATACACCTGCGGGAACTCCTCCCACTTACCGTACCGATAAACTGCAAATGGCTCGTCTCACCGATGAAGATATCAAAAATGGCGAAAAAACCTATGTGCAGATCAATGGGGATCAAGCAGAAATGTATTTAACCGAAGATTTTAAAATTGAGTATGTCCATAATGTGACAGAGACAGTCGAAAATCCCCAAACAGGTCAGCCTGAAACCGTTGTCGTTCGTCGGGAATCTAATTTTTGGACACCCTTTGCAGGAGCTTTAGCGGGTCAGGCATTAGGAAGTTTACTCTTTAGACCGCAATACTATGTCCCTCCCATGTATTCAGGTGGCCCGTTAACGGGTTACGGTGGCTATGGTTCCAGTTATGGTCAAGCGGTGACCTATCGAACTCGTTATAATTCTGCGCCGACAGTGGAAAAAAATCGTCAAACCTTAAGAACAACGGGCAATATTCGTAAATATCCTTCTTCTACGTCTAATAAAGCGGTTCGTAAACCTAACTATAATTCAACGAAATCTAGTGGTTCGGGTTTTGGCTCTAGCCGTCTTAAGTCTTCAGGATCTTCGAGTTCTTCTAGCTCTCGTATGAAACGCAGTAGCGGATTCGGCAGTAGTTCGGGAATGCGATCGCGCAGTAGTGGCCGCCGTCGTTGATTCTCAAAACTAGTTAAAACAATCTCTAATTCAGCTTTTTCCCTCTAACTAATTAGGGGGATTTTTTTATTTGCTTAACGGCAGATTTACGGGCGAGACTCATGATTCCAAGAGCGGGGATCTTCTAATGGTTCTAAATGGGTTGTTACCTGAGAGCCAGTTAAAACTTCGGCGATCGCTTGTTCTAAGGTTTCACATAAATCATGGCCTTGGTTTACCGTCCATTCCCCTGGAACCAACACATGAAAAACAATAAAACGTTGAGTTCCTGACAAACGGGTTTTAAGGGAATGAAAACGAATTCCTTGACTTTCATAGGGGGTAAAAAGCTCGCTAATCATGACAAGTTCTTCTTGGGGAAGAGCACTATCCATTAACCCTGAAATTGTTTCGCGTAGGAGTTTAATGCCTGTCCAAATAATATTGGCTGCTACCAAAAGCGCAATAATCGGATCGAGAATTGACAAACCCGTAAGCTTAACCAACAAAATACCTAAGACGACTCCCACCGAAGTCCAAACATCCGTTAAAAGGTGATGGGCATCTGCTCGTAAGGTGATGGAACGAAGCCGACGGCCTGCTTTGAGCAAAATCCACGCCACAATTCCATTGAGAGCCGTTGCAACTAGAGCCAGTACTAAACCCCATTCAATTTTTTCCAAGGGTTGTGGATCAAATAATCGTCCCCAAGCCGCGATCGCGATACTGGCGGCCGCAATTAAAATAAACGCACTTTCTAGCCCACTAGAAAAATATTCCGCTTTAGAATGACCAAAAGGGTGTTCCTCGTCAGCAGGTTTTGCTGCCAGAGATAAGGCCCAAAAGGCCACGCAGGCTGCTAATAAATTCACACCTGACTCCATCGCGTCCGACAGTAAACCGACTGAATTTGTCAGGACATAGGCCCCAAATTTTAGCCCAATCGTCGCGATCGCTGCACCAATGGACAAAATCGTATAGGGTCGGGCTGATTTAGGACTCATTTTAAATTTATTTATTTAATCCATAGATTAAAAGCGTAAATAGGGGCGTTAAAAACATCAACATTAACGTTAAAGGCGCACCCACGCGAGTAAAATCCGTGAACTTATAACCACCAGGGCCGTAGACCATTGTATTGGTTTGATAGCCAATGGGGGTCATATAGCTATTGGAAGCGGCAAAGGTGACAACAAACATAAAGGCTAACGGATTTAAACCGATTTTATTGGCCACTTCAACCGCGATCGGTAACATGAGAACAACCGTTGCATTATTCGATAAAATTTCCGTTAGTATGGCGGTTGCTAGATAAAACAAAAATAACATCCAATAACCCGATAATCCTCCCCCTGCGGCGACTAAATGATCTGCCAACCATTTTGTCGTACCCGAATTATCCATTGCCGTTCCCAAGGGAATTAAACCTGCGAGCAGAAAAATAATATCCCAACGAACCGCTCCATAAATTTCACCAGGTTTTAGACAGCCTGTGATAACCATTAACAACACACCGATTAGACTGGTAATTAAAATAGGCATCCAATCCAAAGCCGCAACAACCACAACTCCCACAATAATGGCTAAGGCAATCCAAGCTTTATCTAATCGTAAATTCTCTAAATTTCTTTCTTCTAAAACTAATAACTCACGGGTGGTTTGTAACCCTAAAAAGCTTTCTTTTGGCCCCTGTACTAACAATAAATCTCCAAATTTTAGTTTGGTTTTTCCTAATCTTTCTCGAATTAACTCTTCCCCACGACGAATCGCTAAAACTGTGGCATTATATCGTTGTCGAAACCGTATATCTTTTAAGGTTGAACCAATCAATCGAGAGTTGGATAAAATTAAAACCTCAGCAATTTTTTCCTCTCCTGTCGTTAATTCATTTTCTAAAGCTTTTTCGGAAAATTGAACATCAGCCAGTAGTTCTAATCCCCTTTCATCCTTCACTTTTAAAATGTCTTGCCGCCCTCCTCGAATAAGGAGGACATCTCCAATCGAAAGCACTTTATCCGCCAATGGTTGGGGGAAATGGATATCGTTATGAATAATTTCTAAAACATCAATATCAAATTTTCGTTGAATTTCACTTTCCCTTAAGGTCTGCCCAATTAAGCTAGAGCGAGGCGGAATAATAAGTTCTGTAACATATTCTTTCAATAGGTAATCATCGGTGACTTTCCCTGTATTAGCAGGTTTACGATCCGGTAATAAACGGGGAGCGATAATAGCCACATAAATTAAGCCTATACAAAAAGTAATTCCCCCTAACGCCGTAAATTGAAATAGGCTAAATTCCTGACCTGTTAATTTTTTTGCTAGGCCACTCGCTAAGATATTGGTTGACGTTCCAATAACGGTAATCATTCCCCCTAAAACCGTGATATAAGAAAGGGGAATGAGCATTTTAGAAACCGAAATTTTGCGTTGTTGACACCATTGTTCAATAATTGGTAAAAATACTGCAACCACAGCCGTATTGTTAATAAATGCGGTAATGGGGCCCACAATTAACCCCATTGCAAAGATTTGCTGCGTCGGATTGTTGCCGCCCCACTTAACTAACCAATCCCTCACAATTTGGATAATGCCTGTTCGGGTAATACCATAGCTGAGGATAAACATGGCCATAACCGTAATGGTGGCTGAGTTTCCAAAACCTGCGATGCCTTCATCGGGACTGACCAGTCCCACTATCATTAAAACCACTGTTACTAAAATAGCGGTAATATCAATGGGAAGCCATTCCAGCACAAATAGGGCTAACGCACCCACAATAATAAACAGGGTGAGCGGAATTTGATAGGGTTGAAGCCATTGTTGCAGGATATCCATAGCAAAAGTCGGTTAAGGGAATTGATTGAGCCAGACGGAGATTAAGAGTAGCCTATATATTCCCAAAAAGAAAGGGTAAATTCTTATGACATCCGCTTGGGATTTCTCAATTGTCTTCTAAAATTTATTTTCAAGATTGATAACTCTCTATTTACTTTACTCATCTGATGCTTCATAGTTTTATTCCTCCGCACCGATTTTTTCCCTATCTCACCTGGACAGAGATTCAATCTCTTCCCAATAAGGAAAATGTGGTTATCATTCAACCCTTGGGCGCGATCGAGCAACATGGCCCCCATTTACCGCTTGTAGTTGATGCTGCCATTAGCTTAGGGGTATTAGGTAAAGCATTGGCTCAACTCGATCCTCAAATTCCTGCCTATGCATTGCCTTGTTTATATTATGGAAAATCCAATGAACATCGAGGATTTGCAGGTACTATTACCCTAAGCGCGTCAACTTTATTAACGTTATTACAGGAAATCGCAGAGAGTTTGTATCAATCGGGTTTTCGTAAACTGATTTTGATGAATTCTCATGGTGGCCAGCCTCAGGTCTTAGAAATTGCTGCTAGAGACATTCATGAAAAGTATCCAGATTTTTCGGTGTTTCCTTGGTTTAATTGGCGAGTCCCCCACGTTGCAGCAGAATTGTTAACTCCCGAAGAACTGGAATTGGGAATTCATGCTGGCGATGCGGAAACCAGCTTGATGTTAGCTCTATTGCCTGAACAGGTTAAGTTAGATAAGGCCGTGAAAGAGTATCCACAAAATTTACCCCAAAATAGCTTACTAAGTTTGGAAGGAAATCTTCCGTTTGCCTGGTTAACACGTGAAATTAGTCAAAGTGGGGTTATTGGAGATGCTACTGCTGCGAGTCGAGAAAAAGGCGATCGCCTATTAGCCTCTTTAGCCGAGGGTTGGGTTCAGGCGATCAAGGATGTTTATTCTTTTTGTCAGCCTTTGAGAAATAACAATTTGTATCCAGCCGAATGAGTTCATAAAAATTAAGCTTGGCAAGCTAACATATTTTAGATATAATCGTCCAGCTTTATCTTTGCTTTGTCTTCATCTGAACAAGAGCAAATAACAATCAACCACAATAATTAAAGTAGTAAATTTTTAGTGTAGTTGTTTTATCGTAGTCTATAACGTGAAACGATGCGCTATTTATCCGATTTTCCGTTAAGATTATTTTTTAAATTTATTGGAACTATAATTAGGCAACAATTCTGTAACTAACGAATCCGTATTTTCACGATTAATTTTTTCTGTAATTCTAAAAATAAGCAATTAACTCTCTATATTTATTTGTGATAATCGCTTAAATTTATCAGCATTATAAAAACATTATTTAAAAACATAAAATTTTTGACTAATGGTTATCCCGACTAAAACAATACCTACTGTGTCAAATTCTGAGTCTTCTTCTCCTCTGGCTCCAACCGAAGTCAGTAATCTTCAGAGCGAATCATCGCCCATGCTGGCGGTGAAGGAAATGGTGGCGAGTCTCCATCGGGAACAAAGCAAAATTCAAAATTTATTGAGTTCTTTAGGATTTGCCCTCAGAAGTTTTAATAATCTGAATCAATTCTTAGAGTTAGCTCCTTTGATGGCTGCCAGGGTGACAGATGCCGATAACAGCGCACTCATTTTATTTAAAGATAAAGGGCAAATTGTCTTAGAACACATTCATGGCCATAACCATGCTTTAACGCAAGCAATTCGGCAATCCTTAGACTCTGCTATTAAAACTATTAATCACAATCCGTTGACTTCTAATCCCGTTAGTCTACCGACGTTAGATGAACAGATTCGGCGGAATTTAGGATCGAGTATTCGGCTGTATAGTACACCTATTTTGGTTAAAAATGAGGAACGGGGAAAAATTTATGTGTTTAGTGTGGATTCCCAGTATAGTTGGACACAAACACGGCGCAAATTATTGCAGTTAGTGGCCGATCAAACCGCCGTCGCGATCGCCAATAGTGAATTAACCATTGAACTGCGGGCCAAAGAACGTCAGGATCGAGAATTGGAAATTGCCTCAGAAATTCAAGATCGATTGTTACCCCGTAAATGTCCCGAAATTCAAGGTTTAGACTTAGCGGCTCGTTGTCAAACGGCAAATCGCGTGGGGGGGGATTATTACGATTTTATTCCCACCAATTATGACCAATTACTGCAAAATGAGTTAGAAAACCGTTCTGAATCGACCCTTTCGGTTCCTTGGAGTATTGTGATCGGGGATGTTATGGGGAAAGGCGTTCCGGCGGGCTTAATCATGACCATGACGCGGGGCATGTTACGAGCAGAGGTGTTAAATCGCCATAGTCCTGCCCAAATCTTGCACCATCTGAATCGGGTGATGTATGTGGATTTGGAAAATTCCCATCGATTTGTAACCCTGTTTTACTCGGAATATGATCCAGAATCGCGAATTTTATCCTTTAGCAATGCGGCCCACAATCCGCCCTTGTTGTGGCGATCGGCTCAAAATCTATTGGGTTCTCTCGATACAGATGGGGTTCTCATTGGCCTAGAAGCCGATTCCAAATATGAAGATGCCCAGGTTCAGTTAACCCCTGGGGATGTTTTGCTTTACTATACAGACGGCTTAATTGATGCGGTGAATAGCAACGGCGATCGCTTCGATGAAGGCAATTTACAACGGGTGTTTCGAGAAGCCTGTGAACGTCGGACAACGGCTCAGGAGATTTTAGATTATATTTTTGATCAAATCCAAAAATTTATTGCGTCAGGAAATAATCATCAAGATGATATGACCTTGGTCATAATGCGGGTAAAATCATCGGAGTAAAACTTTTTAATTTGTCCTTCAGCCAAAAAAACGCCCATGCTTCTTTTACATTGCTTAGATGTATCAACAATCGGTTTAAGTGGCATTGATAATGTATTAGACCACCATAGCTTTTCCCTCCTGAGCCATCAACTTTTCGACTGGACAACCTTATTGGCTCAAAACATGGCCGAATTAAAAAAAATTGACGTGATTGGAGATTTTCAAAAATCTTTCCAAAATTTTATTAAATCAGGTCAGGTTTGGGCTTTAGGCATCGGCTTAGTTCTGGGATGGGTACTAAAAGGTTTTCTGGGTTAAGGTTCCAATTAAACAGCATTCATTATTTTTATTAATCTACGAGACAGGTTAAAGGATTTTATCGTGACGACGGC